>CADATP010000016.1 GCA_902790935.1 uncultured Lachnospiraceae bacterium
TTTAAGTCAGACTTTGTCAGCCTGAAGTAAGGCACTTTGACAAATGCGTAAATGAGGCTGATCAAAGCGGATATAGCCTGAGCTATTACTGTTGCGAGAGCTACACCGAATACTCCCATATCAAACTTTATTACAAGTAAAAGGTCCATTCCTACGTTAAGGAAGCTGGAGATGATAAGGAATATAAGGGGCGTTTTGGAATCTCCGAGAGCTCTCAGGACGGATGAAACGCCGTTATATATTGCTATAAAGAAAATTCCGCATACGGTTGTGCGAAGATAAACTACTGCATTCTCGAGGATGGGACCTTCGGGTGTGTTTAGGAAAACAAGGATCGGTCTTGCGAGGAAGAAACCGATGGCGGTAACAACAAGGGCCGAAAATGTGAGAACATAGAAAGAACTCGATATGGTCTCACGTATCTTGTCAGAATCGCCGGCTCCGAAGTATTGAGCTACGATTATTCCGATACCTATCGCCAGGCCGGCGCTTAAGGAAAAGAATAAAAAGCTTAAGGAGCCGCAGCTTCCGGTTGCGGCGAGGGCGTCGGCGTTAATGTATTTTCCGACGATAACGGAGTCCACCATGTTATAGAACTGCTGAAAAAGATTGCCTATAAACAGGGGGAGGGCGAAGATAAGGATATGCTTTACGGGATTACCGACGGTCATATCTGTGGTATTTTTTGTCTTTGTATTTTTTATATCACTCATAGTAAAACCTCTATAAAAACAATCAATAATATTGCTTATAATGATATATCCCACAATCTGATATAAAAATATATAAATTCAACAGAAAAATATCAAAATAATTCAATTTGCTAAAATCCGCGTCGGAATATAGGTATTATAACCCAGATTTGGGCAAAATAAATATCTAAGGGAAAAAGTTAATAAAATTTTTGGAATTGATATTTTTATGATATAATTAAAATAACATTTTCTAAACTGTTGCGTGCGTAGGGTTCTTTCGGAGGTTTTGATGCGAACAAGCAATAGCAAAAGAAAGTTAATAGGCCTTCTGGTGAGCAGCATTACGGATACATTTTCAATCCAGCTGATCAGAGGTGTTGTGCGTGCCGCTAAGGCTCGCGGGGTAGATGTTGTAATTTTTCCGGGGAAATATCTTGACAGAGATCTGTCTGACAGAACTGAGATCATGTATGAATATCAGTTCGCCACTCTTTTTTCATATGCGAACATTCATACCGTTGATGGGCTTATAATCTCGGCCAACAGTATCGGCTGCCATACAAATGACGAAAGGATGAGACAGTTTGTGGATGAGTATTCGGACATCCCTTCTGTACTTGTGGCTACGCGTTTTGAAGGCCACACCTGCATTTGTTATGACAATATGAATGCTGTAAGGGAAGGCGTTGACTACCTTATTAAAAGGGAAGGCTGCAGAAAGATCTGCCAGCTTGCCGGACCGGAGTGCAATACCGATGTTATAGAGCGTCAGCAGGCGTATGTTGAAACTCTTTTATCTAACGGACTATCCTTTAGCGAAGAAATGAGCGTAAACGGCGACTTTATGGAGTCGGATGAAACCAAGGCTGCCATGGAACAGCTTATGGACAAAAATCCTGACATGGATGCCGTTTTTTGCCACAACGACAATATGGCGATGGTTGCCTATGAGGTCATAAGAAGCCGCGGTCTTGAACCGGGGGTTGATGTTAAGGTGCTCGGATATGACAACGTACGAGAGAGCGCTTCTTTTGATCCGCCTCTTGCTACTATAAGCGCCGATCCTATCCTGCTCGGAGAGAAGGCTTTTAACTGTCTTGAAGAGAAGATGGACGGAAAGCAGTTTGGGGATATTACGCTTTCCGCAAAGCTTATCGGAAGAGAATCTCTCGGTCCTAAGTATGCCGAGGAAAGACGTCATCTTATTACGGATGAAATGACCTTAAGAGAGGACTTTGCCGAAGTCTTCTACAGATATATAAATGAAAAGAGCCCCGAGGAAACGGAAGAAGTTTACCAAAAGTTCGAGGTCCTTATGAGGGCTGTACTTAAATCTCTCGGAAAACAGCTCGATCTTTCAAACACATCTGACGATATTGTCAGAAAGTTTGAAGACCTTATAAAGTCCGATGCCGTATATTATATGGATACTGAGGCGATGATAAGGTTTATAGACAGACAGGGTACAAGGTCCATCGAGGTCAGAGAATCGGATCCCGAGGGCGCTATGAGAAGCAGAGCCCTTGTTGCCGAAATCTATAAAAGACTTGTACAGGCGGTCGAAAAGCGTATGAATACCAACGAGTACCGCAAAAAGGAGATTGACAGCCAGACCAAGAATTTCGTCAAGGAATCAATGAGCTTCAGACACGGTACTGACCAGAGCTATCAGGTGCTCCTTGAGCATTTACGCTGGGCAGGTGTAACCGACGGATGTATTTATACCTTTAAAAATCCCATCATCCATCTCGAGGGCGAGAGGTATACACCTCCGGCCACAAACTATCTGAAGGCTTATTTACTTGACAATAAAGTAGCAATACCCCCTACAGGTAAGCAAAAAAGACCCCTTACGGGAGGCCTTATACCGGAGGAACTTTGGGATACTCCGAAACAGATGATCATAGCCCCCCTTTTCTTTACCGAGGAATTGTACGGACTGTTTATGTGCAATATGAGCGAGGAGCTTTTCTCGGAAGGAGAGTTCATTATTAATCAGCTCGGAGCCGCGGCGCGTATGCTCGATATCCTTAGGGAAAACGAGGAAAACCAGCAGCGCCTTGAAGATAACCTGTCCCTTGCAAACGAGATGAATGCGCAGCTCGATACTATGTCCAGGTCCGATCCCCTTACCGGTCTTTTAAACAGAAGAGGCTTTATGGACGCGGCAAATGATTTCCTTATAAGGTCTCAAAAGGCAAGGCAGGCATGTATCGTCGGATATGTCGATATGAATAACCTGAAGGTCGTAAACGACAGGTTTGGCCATGAAGAAGGTGACTTCTCCCTTAAGAGCATTGCGGCTGTTATGGCGAAGGTGTTAAGCGGAGGTAAATCCGTCGTAGGCCGTATAGGCGGAGACGAGTTTGCTTTTATAACCGTGGGATACACTGCGGAGGCGGACGAGATCGAAGAGAAGGTTAAGTCGAATTTTATTTTGTTCAATAAATCTACGGACAAGGAGTACAACGTAACTGCTTCGATAGGTATGTATCCTATACGGGGTGGCGAAGAGATCAGCTTAGAGGATGCTCTTTCCTACGCTGACGAGGCTTTATACGTTGCAAAACAGACAAAAGACAGAAATGTCCTTAAGAACGTCAACTCCCAAAACTGAAAAAATCTTTACATTATATAAATGAAAAAATGCTCTGCCGTCAGGCAGAGCATTTTGCGTTTAACAATTGCGTTCAATTTTGAAAAGCGTCCCGGATCAAACAAGTTTATTGTAATAAGCAACAACTTTGTTGAATACCTTTTCGTCACAGCTCTGAAGGGCTTTGACGAGGGTAAAGAGCTCGGGATCTTCCTTTTTGGTAATCACGACTCTGTCGGGGGCGGGGGTTTTCTTTGCTCCGGTCAGATATTCGTAAGAAACACCGAACTTTTCAGCGATAAACTGTATAATCTGGTAAGAAGGCGTGCGCTCGCCGCGTTCATATCTTCCGTATCCCATAGCGGACATGTTAAGAAGCTTGGCGGCTTCAGCTTTGTTTAAACCGAGCTTTTTTCTAGATGCTTCGAGTCTTTCAGGCATGAATTCCATAAGAGTACCTCCTTTATACTATTTAATTATAACTAACAATAAAAAATCTGTAACCATTGGATAGCATAACACAGTTTACATTTTATTTCAAGAGTTTTATAATCAATAACCTGGAAACTGCGTATAATAATGCACGATAAAAAAGGTCAAGAAATACAGCGTTTTATGCAAGAAAACGATTTTATTCAAGGAAACTGTAATATTTTATAAACAATTTTGGACTGAGAATTGATTTTTTTTATCATACGTGCTAAACTAATCACGCTTATTTTTTTAAAAGAGTGGATTATTGTATACAACAATCCCACCCGCCCTATTTTTGGATCTGATCCGATAAAACTACGGATTTGGATAGAATACCTTAAAGGAGGCAAGTTTTATGAAAAAGTGGAACAAAGCACTTGCGTCTGCTCTTGCTCTTACCATGGCAGCATCTATGATGGCCGGCTGTGGAAACAAGACAGGCCAGCAGCCCGTTGCAGTAGACGGAACTGCAGAAGAACAGACTGTTACCGAACAGCCTGCAGAAACCGAAACTCCTGCTGAAGCAGAGTATTGGTTTGGTGAGTTTGATGTTATGGCTCTTGAAGGAAAAGAGTATGGCACAGACTACGAGTCGCTTTACGATCATGTAGGAAAGGACATCACTATCGCTGATGTAACTGAGGATCCCGACACCGGATTTGCTTACATCACAGTAGACGGAGAGCAGAAGCTTCTCGGCCTTGACTTCCTTTCATTTGCAATGGTTTACAACAACACTCCCGCCGGAGAGTACGAGACTGAGGATGAAGTATACGCTGCATGGTGGAAATATTACATCACTCGTTGGAATGCACTTCTCCCCGAGATTCCTCTTTATTCAAATGAGTACTATGATCTTTACAACGCACAGATCGGCCAGGTAAAAGAGAATCCTACAAACCCTTACTGGCAGCCTTGCTATGCACTTATCGACTGGACTTCTTCCAAGGATGATGCAAGCATCATCATCGGAAACACCACCGAAGCATCCGGACAGTTCCGTTATGCTACTTACGGAAAGTCAAATCCCGGTGCATCTGACCACGATATCGAGATCCTTACCAGCGGTTACGAGACCGTAGCCATGAACAAGGAAGGCGGATATGAGTGGAACGATACTGTTGTAGAGTCTCATGAAGATGTTGTTAATGAGGATGGAACTAAGACCTTCACCATCACCATCAAGAATGATCTTACCTACTCTGACGGAACTCCTATCACTGCAAAAGATTACCTTGTGTTCCCTATGGCATTCTACAGCCCTGTTGCTACTCAGGCTTCAGGACGTCAGGTAAACGGACAGACTGTAGTTGGATTTGATGATTACAACGCATATACCGGCCCTGATTCAACTGAAGGATCTAAGGTACTTTCAGGTCTCAGACTTATCGATGATTACACATTCTCTGTAACCATTTCTGCAGACTATATTCCTTATTTCTATGATATTACTTACGCTGCATTCTCACCTGCATATCCTGCAATGTGGCTCGGCGAGGCTGATATCTTAGATGACGGCGAAGGCTGCTACCTTACCGACAACTTCTATGAGAAGGACGGAGAGAACTACAAGACTGCAGCTATCATCAATGCTACTGCTACCGATACTTCAGAGGCTGCTTATGCTAAGTATCCTTACTCAGGACCTTACATGGTTAAGTCTTATGATGCAACCGACAGCTCTGCTGTACTTGTTAAGAACCCTAACTTCAAGGGTAACTATGAGGGAAGCGTTCCTCAGATCGAAAAGGTTATCTACAAGAAGATCGTATCCGCTACTCAGCTTGAGGACTTCAAGGCAGGCGGACTTGATCTTATCTCCGGTATTACCGGCGGCGCTGCTACCGACGAAGCACTTGCACTTGCAGATGGTTCCAACGGAGCATATGATTACATCCACTATAGCCGTGCAGGTTATGGTAAGCTTGGATTCCGTGCAGACTACGGCCCTGCTCAGTTCAGCGAAGTACGTCAGGCTATCGCTTACTGCATGAACCGTGGACAGTTTGCTAAGGACTTCACCGGTGGTTACGGCGGAGTTGTTGACGGACCTTACTACACCGGATCTTGGATGTATCAGGAAGCTGTTAAGCAGGGCATGGTACTTGATGCTTATGCTACAAGTGCTGACAGCGCAATCAAGGTTCTCGAGGATGGCGGATGGGTATATGCTGCAGACGGTTCCGAGTACACCGATGGTATCCGTTACAAGAAGATCCCCGGAGATATCATCACCGAGGATGACAAGAACTATCAGTCTGTTGACGGTACATACAAGACTACAGAGGTTAACGGTGATTACTACATGCCTCTTGTAATCAACTGGTATGGTACTGTTGATAACGAGTTCACCGATCTTCTTCAGACCGGATTCAAGGAGAATGAGAACATTCGTACCGCAGGTATGGCTGTATACAACACCACCGGTGATTTCAGCCCTATGCTCGATGAGCTCTATCAGGCTTCTGTATACGGATACTATTCAGGATCTCCTATGTACTGCGCATTTAACTTTGCAACAAGCTTTAACTCAGCAGTATATGACTACAGCTACAACCTTACAATCGATCCTTCAATGTACGAAGATTACTCACAGTTCTATCTTAAGGACTTTGCTGATATCTACTGGATCAACAAGTAATTGATGAAGGTCAATAGCATAGTACTAAATTAAATACAATCAGTGTCCGGCGGCGTTTCCGCTGCCGGATGCTTTTTGCTTTCCTTTATAGAGGGCTAATGGCTTTCTATAAAGAAAAACAAAATTTTCTAATACTAAATCCTAAGGAGTTGTTTTTTCATGGGAAGATATATTGTTAAAAGAATACTTTACATTCTGCTTGTTTTTGCAATACTGACATTCCTTCTCTTTTCGCTGTACAGGCTTATGCCCGCCAACAGAGCATACACTGATGCGAAGACGGAGATGCAGGGACTTAAAAACAGCATTGCGGCCAGCGAGAGAGATACCAAGTTTGATGAACTGTATCTAAAGTATCAGCGTTTATACGGAACCGATACCGACAATACCGTGATCCTGTATCTGAGATGGCTTGGTTTATATCCTTATTACGATGGAAAGCCTAACGGAATATTACAGGGCAACTTTGGACATTCCTATGAATTCAATGCTCCTGTTGTACAGGTTATCGGACCTCATATTCGAAATTCGATGATAATCGGTTTAGTGTCCGAGCTCTTTATCCTGGCAATAACAATTCCGCTTGGAATTAAATGTGCGGTTAAGAGAAATTCGCCTTTCGACAGAGGTATACAGGCTCTGTCGCTGATCGGGTTCTCGACGCCGAGCTTTATCATTTATATTTTGTTTATTCTGTTCTTCAGCTCCATACTTGGATGGTTCCCTGTTTCGGGAATGAAAACGCCGGGATCTGATTACCACGGACTGAAGCTTGTTGTGGATACACTTTGGCACATTGCGCTTCCTGCAATCTGCTTGATCTTCAGCGGTCTTGCTTACAATATCCGTATTACAAGAGCTTCAATGCTCGATGCGTTAAATCTTGACTGCATCAGAACAGCCAGAGCAAAGGGACTTAGCCAGAAAGCGGTTATTTACTCCCATGCCTGGAGAAACGCCCTTATTCCTCTTGTCTCAGTATTTGTAGGCGGATTCTTCGGAATTATCGGCGGTGCTATCTTTATGGAGAGTATGTTCGGATTTAAGGGAATGGGACTTCTTCTCTTTAACTCCACCAAGACAGCTGACTATGATCTGATCATGTTTATTCAGGTTATTTTTGTGTTTATCGGACTTGTTGCCAACCTTGTAACAGACCTTTGCTATGGGTTGGTTGACCCCAGAGTTAGAATCAGTAAGTAAGGAGCTAGTTTTATGGAAAAGAAAAATAGAAAATCTGAAAATATTTTTCGCAAGCTGGCTCGCTGGTTTGTACGCTTTTTCATGGGTGTTAAGTACGAGGAAAAGTGGTTCAAGACAGGATCGGCCGAGTCTGATGCGGAAAACAAGATTCCGGATGATTCGGAATTCATTGTAAGTCCTGCCAAGCAGGCATTTAAGGCATATATCGAGAGAAAGTTTGCGGTTGTTGCATTCATAGTAGTAATCCTGATGTTCCTCATAGTATTTATCGTACCGAATTTTATGACTAAATACTCTGACTCATATACAGAGGTTACTTTAAAGAATTTGCCTCCTAACCTTTCAATGATGAGTGTCCCTTCTGAACTCAAGAATGACATTAAGTCTATTGACAGTTATGGACCTTTCTCGGTTGGTCTTTCCAACGCCGGAAAGGTATATGTATGGGGATGCAAAAAACTTGGCGCATCCGGAATGGATGTTAATATTCCTGATGAGTATAAGGATATTAAAATGGCAATGGTTGCTGCCGGCGTTGACCATATTATCGCAATCGGCGAAGATGGCAAGATCTATGGCTGGGGAAGCGATAGATTCGGTCAGTACGGCAGAAGCCAGAATTCTGTTGATAGTTCTGCTATAGAAGCAATGCCCGAGGAGCTTTATGAAAACGGCATCGATGTTGACCATGTTAAAAAGCTTACTTGCGGTTATCAGGCTACAGCGATCCTTATGGATGACGGAACAATCTATGTTTGGGGTAACAAGCAGACATATCCCAATATGGACAACTTCATCGGAAGAACCGATATAGTCGATGTTGATTTTACCCTTAACTATATCGTCGGAATTGACAGCAAGCAAAATGGCGTATATACCGGTACCCGTGGTCTTTACGATATGGCAAAGACCAAGATCGGCGGAAAAGCGCAGAAGATGTTTGATTTCCTTGCAGGCAGAAAGATTACTGAAATCAATGCTACTACTTCGAGTATCTGCTTACTCCTCGATGACGGTACCATCGCTCTTACGGGAGACTTTGTTGCTGACTGCATGGAAGTACCTACTCTTGCGGAAGATGAGTACTATGTAGACATCAAGGCCGGCAACTACCACTACACGGGACTTACCAATAAAGGAAATGTTTATTCATTCGGCGGAGACCACTATTTCCAGGCTGAGGCTCCTATGGATCTTAAAAATGCAGCCAAGATCTTTGCGGGTTCATTCCAGAGCTATGCGGTTGACGCTAATGGCGATTATATGGACGCGTGGGGCTTTAGAGGATTCCCTCTCGGCTCGGATGATGTTGGTGCTAATATTTTAGAGCGTATCATTGTCGGTGGACGTATTACCATGACTGTCGGTGCGGTTGCGGTTATTATAGAGATCATTATTGGAGTATCCCTTGGACTTATTTCCGGATACTACGGAGGATGGGTTGATATCCTTATCATGCGTGTGGCTGAGGTGTTCAGCTCGCTGCCCACCATCCCTATTATGCTTATCCTCACATCACTCATCGCGCAGATGTCACTTACTACCAACCAGAGGCTGTTTATGATAATGGTGGTACTGGGCGTACTCGGATGGCCGGGCTTTGCAAATATCACCCGTGCGCAGATCCTCGTTGCAAGAGAGAGTGAATACGTTACGGCTGCTCAGGCTATGGGCGTAAGAGAAAGCAGAATTGCATTTAAGCATATTCTTCCTAACATCATTTCGGTTATCCTTGTAAGCATGACGCTCAGTTTTGCTGCAGCGATGCAGACAGAAACCGGACTTTCATTCCTTGGATTCGGTGTTAACTATCCTCAGCCCAGCTGGGGTAATATGCTTACCAAGGCCAGCAATGCTACAGCTGCTAAAAACTTCTGGTGGCAATGGGTATTTACTTCGGGAATTCTTATTTTCGTCGGAGTATGCATCAACACCATCGGTGATACCATTCGTGATGTCATGGACCCCAAGTCCAGCAGTGACAGGTAAGGCGGAGGTTTAATTATGGCATTACTTGAAGTAAAAAATTTACATACATTTTTCAAAACCAAAAAGGGAATTGTAAAGGCTGTTAACGGAGTTTCATACACCCTTGAAGCCGGTAAAACGATAGGAATCGTAGGAGAATCCGGATCCGGAAAATCCATCAGTGCTATGAGTATCCTCAGACTGCTCGACAGTAACGGATACATCGAAAGTGGTGAGATTATTTTCGACGGCAAGAGCATCGTAAACTTATCTGAGAAAGAAATGTGCCAGATAAGAGGAAATGATATCTCTGTCATTTTCCAGGAGCCAATGACAAGCTTAAACCCTGTATTCTCCATTGATAAGCAGCTCTCTGAGCCCTTTATCATCCACCAGGGGATGAGTAAGGCTGAAGCTCATAAGCAGGCACTTAAGATGCTTGAGGATGTGCAGATTCCTAACCCCAACGTTGTAATAAAGCAGTATCCTCATCAGCTTTCAGGTGGTATGCGTCAGCGTGTTATGATCGCTATGGCCCTTGCTTGTAAGCCCAAGATCCTTATTGCAGATGAGCCTACTACAGCGCTTGATGTTACTATTCAGGCGCAGATCCTTAAGCTTATGAATGAGCTTAAGAAGACTACCAATGCAGCTATCGTGTTCATTACCCATGACCTTGGAGTAATCAATGAGATGGCAGATGATGTTGCTGTTATGTACTGCGGACAGGTTGTTGAACATGCACCTTCTTCAGTTATTTTCCACAAACAGAAGATGAGTCACCCCTACACAGAGGGACTCATGAATTCGATTCCCAGACTTGATGCAGAGAGTGACAGACTTGAGCCTATACCCGGTGTTGTTCCTCATCCTCTTGCGCTTCCTAAGGGATGCAAGTTTGCGCCGAGATGCAAATATTGCACAGAGAAGTGCCTGATGGAAGAGCCGCCGCTTGTTCAGGTTGCGGAGAATCAAAAAGTAAGATGCTTCTATCCCGAGAAGGAGGTTAGGAACAGTGCAGAGCACCAAAAAATTGTTATCAATCACTAATTTAAAGAAATACTTTCCTGTTGCCAAAACCTCAATTTTCCAGAAGCAGCAGCTTTACGTCAGAGCAAACGAAGATATTTCTATAGATATTTATGAGGGCGAAACCCTTGGAGTCGTAGGTGAATCCGGTTGCGGTAAGTCTACATTCGGAAGAGTTGTACTTCAGCTATATCCTCAGACGGCAGGATGTACCTTATACTATGGATCGACACTTGATGAGATTACTCCTTCATATGTTAAGAAAACCATAAGAAGGTCTGAAAAGCTTAAAAAGCAGTATGATAGAGCCGTTGCAAAGGCACAGAACCTTGAAAAGAAGGTTGAAGAGGCCGGTGGAGAGGACGGAGCTGACTTTTATCTTCTTCAGGATCTTACTATTGCGAAATGTGATGTACAGACCAAGGAAAGCAATATTGTTAAAATTCTTGGGGGCTTCTTTGTAAAGAATGACAGCGAAGGAAAGAAGCTTTTACTTGAGATATTTGAGGCAAATAAACATCGCAACAGAATCCTCGATAAGAAGAAGACATATGACGTTGAAGTAGAGCATTTCAAGCATGAAGCTAAGATAGGTGGTTCTACTCCCGCTCTCGAGTCAAAAATCGCTAAGGCCCAGTCCAAGGCTGATTCGTTAGAAGCCGAGATAAAGAAGATCGGTGCTGAAATCGAAGAGTATCGTAAGAGACTTACGGAAGTTAAGGCAAAGTATGCCGGAGATCCCGAGTTCGAAAAGTATGATGCTATGACTGACAACGGAATTGACCTTGCCAGATTAACATATAAAGAAATGAGGAGCCTTCGTAAGGATTTGCAGATCATTTTCCAGGATCCTTACTCAAGTCTTAACCCTCGTTTTACAGTTGGACAGATTATCGAAGAAGGCCTCGTTACGCATAAATTCTTCAAGCATGGATCTGCTAAGCTCAGAGAGTATATAGTTGATACTATGAAGAAGTGTGGACTTCAGGAGTATATGCTTCATAGATATCCTCACCAGTTCTCCGGCGGACAGAGACAGCGTATCTGTATAGCTAGAGCTCTTGCTGTACAGCCTAAGTTTGTAGTTTGTGATGAATGTGTATCTGCACTGGACGTATCTATTCAGTCACAGATCATCAACCTTCTTCAGGAACTTAAGGAAAAGCAGAACTTAACATATATGTTTATTTCCCATGACCTTTCTGTCGTTAAATTTATTTCAGACAGAATTATGGTTATGTACCTCGGAAACGTTGTAGAGCTTGCTGATAAGGAAACAATATTTGATGACCCTCGTCATCCTTATACTGTAGCGCTTCTTTCATCGATCCCTACCACAGACCCCGGATCGGCTGACAAGGAAAAGATCATTCTTGAAGGTAATATTCCCAGCCCTGTTAATCCTCCTGCAGGATGTAAGTTCTGTACTCGTTGCTATATGGCTACAGAGAAGTGTAAGAGAGTTGCTCCTCCCCTTACTGAGATTGAGCCCGGACACTTCTGTGCTTGTCACTATCCCGACAAGAAGATTGACGAGAATAAAAATTTCCTTTTCGACGCTAAGACCACTAAGAGTAAATAATGTCGCTATTTGGTAATTTACAAGACCTATACAAAAACAAAGATCATATAAAGTACATAGATGACTATGATACAGAACTTGTAACCGATGAGAAGGGCAAGGTCAGAAAAAAAGTGACCTATATCGGACCATACATCCCTATCAAGACGGATATAAAGGTCTGCAGAGCTTTGTTTATCCTGATCGATTTTTTATCTCTTGCATCAACTGCGCTTATCTTATTTGCCTGCGTTATAAGACATACAACAGGGTCCTGGCTGGTAACAATGATGCCGCTGCTTTTGTCTCTGTTCCCGAGCCTGTATCTTTTATCGGGCTGCGTACTTTTGCCGATGTCCGGAGCTCCTATGAAGAGAGACAGATATATGCACAGCGTGATCCGGGTATTTAGATCTTCGTCAGGAATCGATATACTCATGGCAGTTGTACTTTTGGCTGAGGTGGCATACAGAGCAATTTTTCGCGACTGGCTCTTCCTTAGAGGAGATATAAGGTTTCTTGTATATGTAGTCGGAGCAGCGATAATTAACGTTATAATAATCGTGCTGCTTAGACGTGTGGATCTGGACGAAAGAGAAGTAGCCACAAGAGGATAAGCGGTAATATAAATAATAATAAAATTATTAGAACAGGTGAGGTAACTCTTACCTGTTCTTTTTATACGATAAAAAATATAGAAGCTCGGGCTGGATGAGCAATTTGAATATTAAAACATGAAAGCAGTTGTGCAATATGCACAAACGCCGAGAAGAATTATTACTAATTATAGTCAAAAAGTAAAATAAATGCTAAATAAGGTAAAAGATTTCTATTCTAATCACACCGAAAAGAAATTATATTTATTTTAGTAAATAGTGAAAAAGAGGCACTAAGTATGAAGATAAAAAGTATCTTGTTAACTATTTCCTTAATGTTTTCCGCTTTACTTATATCCGGATGCGGAAAAAAAGGCGAGAGCTGGGCGTATGATTATGAACCAGAAACAGAGATCCTTGCGCTGTACGAAGACGGGACTGCTGAGTTTAAGGGAGAGAAATACACATACACTAAAGACAATACTTTTATTCACCTAAGGAGCGATTCCAAAAACCAGGACATACGGTATGCCAAAGATGGTGAGAGTATTGTTATATATGAGAAATCGACATATAAGCAGCCCGGAAAGCAGGAAGACGGACTGGGAGGTATCTGGGTGGCCGACAACGGTTGGAGCTTCGCCTTCGGAGAGGATGGGAAGTTCAGCGAGGAGAATATCTTTTTCGGACACTACTCTGTAGATGAAAATACCTCCTGCATAAAGCTGATGTACGACGATCCGATCCCTGATGTTTATCTGTACTTTGAACTTAACGGCGATGAGCTGACGATCGAGTACCCCTGGCCCCTTGTGGGGACAACAAAGGCATCCCACAAGGGATGATCAATCTGAAATCTAAAAGCTGCTAGCGCTTTTATGGATTTATAGTAACTGTATTTTAAAGACAAAGGAGAGGCTTAATTATGAAAATGAAGCGTTTACTTGGAGGCGCTTTGGCCGGAATCTTGGCCATCGCGATGGTTGGCTGTGGTAAACCCGCTGCAAATAACGGCGGCGCAGCAAGCGGAGAGAAGATTTCTCTGAACATGTGGTGTATCGCAACTGAGAGTGACTCAAACCGTAAGTCCTATGAGAAGGCAATCGCTGATATGCAGGAGAAGTATCCTGATATCAACTTCACATGGGAAGCATTTGAGAACCAGTCTTACAAGACAAAGATCAAAGCAGCAGTTTCTGCTAACGAGATGCCTGACATCTTCTTTACATGGTCATGCGCATTCCTCGGAGATTTCGTTGATGCAGGTAAGGTTTACTGCCTTGATGAAACTTATGAGAAGTATAAGGACGAGCTCCCTGAGAAGATGCTCGCAAACTCCACCTACGACGGAAAGCACTATGGTGTTCCTCTTACTATGAACATCGTTGGACTCTTCGCAAACATGGAGCTCCTCGGACAGGTAGGATATACTGAGATCCCCGGAACCTATGATGAGTTCATCGAGTGCTGCGATAAGCTTAAGGAAGCCGGAATCATTCCTTTCGGATGTGCCGGAAAAGAGACCTGGTGCGTTACCGAGTACCTTGAGTCTGTAATCGAGAAGAGTGCAGGCGCTGATACCCTTAACTCCATCTTCGCAGGCGAAGCAAGCTGGAACAACAAGGACGTTGCTGATGCAGTAGATACCTTCCAGGGACTTGTAAACAATGGTTACTTCGATCCTTCAGGAATCGGACTTACCAACGATGAAGTTAAGAACAACTTCATGGCAGGCAAGTATGCATTCTATATGAATGGAACCTGGAACTGCGCAGACTTTGCAGCAAACGAGGAGTTCTTCCCCAAGGTAAAGGTTGGAGAGTTCCCTGTTATCAATGCTGACAAGTCTAAGCTCGGACAGCTTATCGGCGGACCTTCAGATACCCTCGCAGTATCAGCTTCTTCACCAAACGCAGCAGCTGCAGCTGACTACGCTATGGAGCTTGGAAAGCTTATCTGCCACTATGGATATCTTGACGGATGCGGACTTCCCGCATGGACTCCTTACGGAGACACCAGCTCTGTAAACGGACTTACCCAGTCTGTTGCAAAGATCGTAGCTGATTCCGACACAATGGTACTCTTCGGAGATACCGCTATGAGCGCTGACTCAGCATCTACTTATCTTTCATACGTAGATCAGGTATATGGATGCCTCCTTGACGGACAGCAGTTCATCGATGGTCTTGCAAATGATATTAAGTAATTAAACTCATTAATATAAAAACCACCTTTTGGGGTCCTTCCTGAGCTTCCCTCGGGGAAAAGGAGGGGCCCCTCTTCTTAAATGTTTTGACATAAAAATCCTTTTTGAGAGGCTATTTCTATGAAAAAATTTAAAAAAGGCTTCGCAATAGTTGTCTTTTTGCTGCCCGGTTTATTTCTCTTTATAAGTATACTGATCGCTCCTATAGCCGTTTCGCTCTACAGGAGCCTTTACGATTGGAACGGATTTTCAGAAGGAACCTTTATCGGATTTCAAAACTATGTTGAGTTATTCACCAACGGTTCTATCAAATTTATGACATCTCTGAAAAACTCTTTAATCCTGGCAGCTTTTTCAGTCTTTGTCCAGTTGCCCTTAGCCCTTTTTCTTGCCCTTTTACTCGGAAGGAAGATCAAGGGAGACAGAGTTTTTCTTTCGATATATTTTATGCCCGTCCTTATCTCTACGGTTGTAATCGGTCAGCTCTGGCTTAAGATCTATAACCCTGACTACGGCGTATTAAACAGATTCCTTGATCTTGTTCATCTCGGAAAATTTAAACACGTTTGGGTCGGCGAAGTAGAGACTGCCCTTGGAAGTATCATCGTCCCTACGATCTGGCAGTACGTCGGTTATCATATGCTTCTTATGTACGCGGGGGTTAAAGGCGTATCAACAGATCTTCGCGAGGCAGCGATGCTTGACGGAGCTTCTAAGTGGCAGGTAGACCGCTACATTGTAATACCTGTGATCAAACCTATAATCAGGGTCAGCGTTATCTTTGCGGTAACCGGTTCCCTCAAAACATACGACCTCGTTCGAATCCTTACGGAGGGCGGACCTTACCAGAGTACGGAAGTTCCCAGTACCCTCCTCGAAAATATGCTGTTTTTAAGAAACCGCTATGGAATGGGAAGTACGATTTCGGTTATGCTGATAGCGCTTTGCTTCGCTTTTGCAATGCTTATCACCGCAGCATTTAAGGAAAGGGAGTATTGATATGGAAAGTATTACGCAAAAGGGACCAAACCCCGTCGCAAAGGTTTTTACATACATTTTTCTTGTTTTTTGGGCGCTTGTAAATATTTTTCCGATCTATTTCATGTTTACTTTTTCGCTGAAAAACAACGATGAAATCTTCGGAAGCAATGTTATCGGTCTTCCGAAGGAATGGATCTGGTCAAACTATGCATCGGCTATGAAGACCGGAAACATGTGGCTTTATTTCTTAAACAGTATTATCGTCACCGTAGCGGCTATATTTATATCGACGATGGCGGCGATGATGGCAACATACGCTATTACCCGTATCAGGTGGAAATTAAGTAAGCTGACCAATGCATTCTTTATGCTTGGACTTACAATTCCTCTTCAGGCGTCCATCGTACCCGTGTATGTTGTCCTTTCTAATATTCACTGGCTTAACAAGTATTCGACTCTGATAGTGCCATATGCGGCATTCTCGCTGTCGATGGCAATACTTATCAGCACAGGATTTATGGTGGATATCCCTTCGGCCCTTGATGAGGCGGCAAAGATTGATGGATGCGGATACTTCGGAACATTCTTCAAGATCATCCTGCCCCTTATGAAGCCCGCGGTATCCACGGTTGGAATCTACTCCTTCCTTCAGTGCTGGAATGAGTTTATGTTTGCAAATGTATTTATATCCGACTCTTTGCACAGAACCCTGCCGGTTGGTATAAAGGCTCTTTCGGGACAGCATACCACAAACTGGGGACCCATCGGAGCGGCGCTTGTAATAGCTACGTTCCCGACTCTCATCGCTTATCTTTTCCTCAGCAGAAAGATTCAGGCAAGCTTTATCGCAGGCGCGGTAAAAGGCTGATTGTTTGATATAATTTGAGAAATCAATGTAATTATTTGAGTAGTTATTCTCACCCCACAGGAAGTAATATATAAATGGAAAAGGATTTTCTGTGGGGTGAAATTGTTATTGAGAAGGATAACTTTTTTCAAAAGAAGATCGAAAGAATCCCTGTCCGGCAGCCTTAAAAAGGTGATTCTCGGAACCGTCCTTGTGGTTATCGTTTCATTCATAATCTCGACCTATGTGATTACGAGAAACGAACGCAAGGATTTTAGCATGCGTGAATCTGACAATGTTATCAAGACACTGTCTAATAATATCTCCTCTGACATAGATAAATACAAATCCCTTTCCCGACTTATTATGACTGAGCAAAAAACGATCAAATTTTTGCGAAGCGAGCCTGACTATATAGATATCGGCATGATTAATGACGCGAGATATGCCATTATGGACATCCTCAATGTTACTGAGGGTGTTGATTCCGTGATGGTACTTCGGGACGATATGATCATGGTGACGACCAACAGATTTTCCTACAGATACGACTATGAGCTGATGAATTCCGATACCTGGAAGACCAATATCTATGCCGGTCTCGGAAAGGCTGTAGTTTCCCTTAACAGCTACAGCGTAGCCTCCAAAAATGACGGTACGCCTATGGTAACCATTGGCAGGGCGATATATGATATTGATTCCCAGCAAAGGACGGGAATCCTGCTTATGAACATCTCGCCCAGGGTATTTGAGAATCTCCTTGTATCCCTCGGATATGACGATATCTGCATAATGGGAACCGACGGTACATTTCTCGCGGGAAATAAAGAAATATCCAGATATTACAAATTAAACCAGAATGTTCTGCCTATAAAACATAAAAATGTCAGAAAGGGCGGAAAAAATATGCTCCTGACTTCCGGAAGGATCGAGGGTCTACCTATCGTTATCCTAAAGCTCTCGCCCTACGGCTCCGCGAGTAGGCCTTCGAGGATGATCATCATCCTGCTGCTTTTACTTGTGATATTTATCGGCCTTACGGTTTATATTGCTATGTTTATCAAAAAGAACATCACGGAGCCGGTTATGGAGCTGTCCGCTTCGATGGATGAAAACAGGCGCTCCGGAGAGCTGCAAAAGATAGACGTAAGCGTCCCCAATACAGAGCTTGATATCTTAGAGAACGATTATAACAGTATGATCGACCATGTAAACGAACTGATCGATAAGCTGATGGAGAAAGAAAAGAACCTCCAAAAAGCGGAGATGCGAGTTTTACAGGAACAGATAAAGCCCCACTTTCTCTACAATTCAATAGACACCATTGGTTATATGGCCCTTGATGCCGGAGCTGATAATGTACACGGCGCTTTGGAAACCCTCGGAAGCTTTTATCGCAATTTCTTAAGTAAGGGCGAAAAAGAGATCCCCCTAAAGAGGGAAGTCTGGATTGTAAAGGATTATCTTGCAATACAAAAGCTCAGATATGGCGATATTTTGGATGATGAATACGATATAGCGGAAGAGACAAAGGATCTTATAGTTCCGAAGCTGATCCTGCAGCCCCTTGTGGAAAACTGCATTTACCATGGTATCAGACCAAAGGGCGAAAAGGGAACGATAAAAGTCTCATCTTATCTCGAGGACGGTAAGCTGCATATTTCGGTAAGGGATACCGGAATCGGTATGAGCGATGAGCAGATTGAGAAGATACTTACCTCAAAAAAGAAAGAGGCGGAAGAATTAGACCAGGAGAGCTTCGGACTTTGGGGTACGATTGAGAGAGTCAGATATTACACAGGAAAAGAAGATATAGTAAGTATTAAGAGTGAAGTCGGAGAGTTTACGGAGATAGAGTTTATTATCTGAGTTTTGCCGGAGGTGCCGGTGAAAGGGGTCCTAAGATGGATGGTTTATACAGGGTAATGCTAATTGATGATGAAGAATCGGCGAGAAAGCTTATGAAAGCCGCGATTTCCTGGGACAGTCTCGGGATGGAGGTGGTAGGCGAGGCTGCCAGCGGCATCGAGGCTATCAATGTTATCGACGATATAAAACCGGATATCGCTTTTGTAGATATTTCAATGCCTTTTATGGATGGGATCGAGTTTACGAAGATAGCGACGGAAAGATACCCGAATCTTATCATCATTATAATGACCGCTATAGATCAGTTTGAATACGCGAGGAAGTGCGTCAGTCTCCCCGTGTTTGAATATATGCTAAAACCATTGGTTAGAGGAGAGGTGACAAAGGTTCTCGAAAGGGCAAAGGAGAAACTTGCTGTTACCAAAAACAATTGGGACGACCAAAATGAGGATGCGGTCCTGGATGCACCGGATGAGGACAATCCAACGGAACTTATCAAAAAGTATGTCAAGGAAAATTTCGCAGACCCCAAGTTAAACCTCTCCTTTATTGCACAGCACTTTGGCTTCAGCTCGAGTTATCTTTCGAGAAAGTTTAAATCCGACAGCGGAAAGAACTTTGTTGAGTACCTTACGGAGGTCCGTATGGAAAAGGCTGTAAAGTATGCTGAAAAGGGCTATAAAATGTACCGGACGGCTGCAGAGGTCGGAATCCCGGATCCCAACTATTTTTCAAGATGTTTTAAAAAGTACACGGGGAAAAAGTACACTGAATATATGACGCCTTAGGGAAAAACATAAAATATATGTGGCCTTGGGAAAAACACAGATTATAAGACGCCTTAGGGCAAAAGGAGAACTATGAATTTAAAGACAGCATATGAGTCTTATTTTAAAATGGGCGCCGCAATATCAAGATGGAATCTGCATACAAAGGCCCACAGAAGTCTTCTTCTTTCGCAGTTTAATTCGTTTACCTGCGAAAACGATATGAAACCTATGTACTATCTGGACAAGGATGCGAACAAGGCAGATCCCGAGAAGTACAATCTTTCGCCTGCGCTTACATTCGAGAGCGCAATTCCCTATCTGGATTTTGCAAAGGAAAACGGGATCGCTATGCGAGGACACACTCTTGTCTGGCATAACCAGACCCCGAAGTGGTTCTTTTGTGAAAACTACAATGAAATGTTCCCTATAGCGGACAGAGAAACTATCCTTGCAAGGCTTGAAAATTACATTAAGGGCGTACTTGAATTTGTGCAGACAAATTACCCCGGGATAATCTACGCCTGGGATGTGGTAAATGAGATTGTAGACGAGGGAGATTTCAGAAAATCAATCTGGTTTAAGAGCGTAGGAAAGGATTTTTTTATTAAGGCTTTCGAATACGCGAGAAAGTATGCCGCTCCGGGAGTGGATCTTTTTTACAATGACTACGAGAGTGCTGAGCCCTGGAAGAGGGATTTTATTATAGAGAATGTCTTGAAGCCTTTAAAGGAAAAGGGTCTTGTAGACGGTATGGGCATGCAGTCCCATCTTTTAATGGACCATCCGGATTTTGAGGATGCGAAGACTGCTCTTGAAATGTACGGAGCTTTGGGCCTTAAGATCAACATCACAGAGCTCGATATGCACAACGCGGATCCTTCCGATGAATCCATGCATGAGCTTGCTCTTCGGTATAAAAAGTTTTTTGAGATTTTTCTGGAAGCCAAAAAGTCCGGTAAAGCTAATATCACCTGCGTAACCTTCTGGAATCTTCTCGATGAAAACAGCTGGCTTACGGGATTTAGAAGAGAGACCAGCTACCCGCTTCTCTTTAAGGGAAAGTGCGAGGCAAAGGAAGCTTACTACGCTGTACTTGAGGCCGCTGTGCCTAAGGAAGATATTGATAAGTGGGAGCCGAATTATCCGAAGGAAGATTATCTTTTGAAGGGTATGCCGGAGAGCGATAAAGTGATGTTTAGAAAGAATATCTGGGAGGAGGGCGAGTACGATTATGCCGCTTCCTACGGCTTTACTCCCGGAGTATTTGCTTATCTTCACAAGGATTCTGAAGTAAGGGATTGTATGCTCGTTGTTCCCGGGGGCGGATACTGTATGTGCTGTTCCCATGAAGGAGAGCTTCCCGCTATGGAATTCTTTAATAGGGGAATGAATGTCTTTGTACTTTGCTACACAACGGATATTACAATGAGTGTGCCTCTTAAAAAGCAGCCCCTTGAAGATATCTCCAGAGCAGTCAGATTTATCAGAAAGTTTGCGGTTGACAGCGATGTAACCATTGGCAAGCTGCTTATCTGCGGATTTTCCGCGGGGGCGCATGTCTGCGGAAGCCTTGCGGTGCATTTTGATGATATTAAGGATAAAAATCCTGAGTATGGAAAGTATTCAAATCGTCCCGACGGAGTAATCCTTTCCTACCCTGTAATAACCACCGGTGAGTTTACCCACAAGGATTCAGTAATGGCGCTTTTGGGAGAGAATCCACCAGCCTCGGAGCTTGAGTACTTTTCACTTGAGAAACAGGTTAAGGAAAACACCCCGCCCTGCTTTATCTGGCAAACGGAAGAAGACGGGCTGGTACCCGTAGAGAACAGCTACCTCTTTGCTATGGCTCTTCGGGAAAAGAAGATACCTTTTGCACATTACGTATTTCCTGCCGGATTCCACGGGCTGACCATAGCAAACAGCGAGTATTTCAGAGGCTGGTCCGGGGGAGAGTACTCTATGGAACAGACTTACCGCGCAGTATTTTCCGTTAAAGACGGAAAAGGAGTTAATGTATCCGAAAAGCGTAAGGAAGAGCTTATTGAACAGTTCTTCGGCGGAAACGAACAGCCCGCCGGCGGCATCGATATGAGTCTCAAAGAGGACGTAGGCCTCTGGAGCGACCTCGCCGCCGCCTGGATGAAGAGGCTGTAGGTGCCCAGGCTTTAGCCCACCCCCAAATGACACCCGGGGACGGAGGTGGGGGGTCATTTTTTGACCCGGGAAATGACACAGGGGGACGGAGTTGGGGGTTCATTTTTCATGCAGGCGGTGGTAATCCGCGATTCCGCATGCTTTCGACTAAGATGGCAAGCATGCGGAGGTAGCGAAAAGCCTGAAACTCATGCCGCCGTGGCTTGCAGTAGGCATGTGGATAGCAGAAATTCCTTCTTACACATACTTCCGCGGAAGGCAGCCGGCATGCGGATAGCATAAATTCTTCTACCACATGCTTGGGGATTTGCGGATCGGCATGCGAATCGGACGAAGATTTCAATCTACATGCTGGTATGGCTATCGGGCGGCGTGCGGAAATAAAGCTTGTGGAGCTCCGCATGCTCTTGACTGAGGTGGTAAGCATGCGGTTTCCTTATAACTATAGTTCCGCATGCCTTAGACTTGGATGGCAAGCATGCGCCGATAGCGAAAAGCCTGAAACTCGTGCCGCCGCGGCTTGTAGTAGGCATGCGGATAGCAGAAAACCATTATCTCGCATGCCCAAGAAGCCACGAAAGAGCATGCGAAAGCGATGGTTTAGAAAGATTTTAGATTTATTCGCCACTACACACTTGATTTTTCTTTTAGAGTGCTCTATATTCTTCTAGTGTCTTAGGATTTTTCACAAGTCAATTCGACTAAGAGATTCCTTAATAGTTAAAATTATTCAGGTGGGGGAAATAGATGAACAATAAGTCTAATAGTATATCCGGCAGTATAGGTGATCATAAGGCAAGTAATGATGTTTGCCGTAAACTTCAGGCGGAATTAAACGAATGCTGTAATATGATCGAAAAAGCAGAAAAAAGAATTGCAAGAAATGCTGAGTATAGAGGGATCAAGGTATTTTGCCATAAAAGAAAAAATAGTTACCAATACTACCTTCAAAATCCGGACAATAAAAGAAAATATATAAAGAAATCCGAATATGAAACGGTTCAAAAAGTCCTTCAGCTCGGTTATGATGAAGAAGTATTAAAAGTTTTGCGTGATAAAAAACATATTCTGGAAAGATTTCTTGCGAAGTATAAACCGGATTCATTGGAAACTATGTATACCGGATTTTCTGATGGACGAAAAGCAATGATCAAGACTATTCGTCCAACCGATGAAGAATTTATCGAGGAGTGGTATAAAGGTTTCATTGTAGATGAGAATTCTTATCCGAAGGAGACTTCGTATAGAACTGATAGGGGAGAAAACGTTAGATCAAAGTCGGAGAAGATTATAGCGGATATCCTGTATAAATACCGGATTCCTTATGTATACGAGCCAAAGTTCAAGTTAAATAATGGGAAATACTTGTTTCCTGACTTTGCTTTATTAGATTTGAAGGCGAGAAAAACAATATATTGGGAGCATTTTGGATTAGCAAGTGATGGGGAGTATGCATCTAAGGCAATGACAAAACTTGGATTATACGAAAATGAGGGGATTTTTGTTGGCAGAGATTTATTCTTTTCCGTAGAATCGTCCGAGACACCGCTTAATATCAAAGTAATCGAGCGAAAAGTGAGGTCGATTCTGTGAAATATGGCCGAACCTATGTTAAATCTCACATGTTTCTGATATAATTGAGCCGTGACTTGATTACAAAGAAGATCAAAATAGTCTGAAAGAACAATCGGTTAAAAAGCAAAGAGTAATTGATCCTTTTGATCAGTATGAACAAGAAAGAAACGAAGTAGAAAATGACCTGTACTGGAAATTATAGAAATGCGAATATTCTAGGGGGGGGGGTAGAGCCTACGAGGTAGGTTTTATTTCTGTACAATTTTATCGAAGGTTATAAATAGAGTTTCTCCTGCTATATATATTTATTATTAACATAATAAATATATATAGCAGGAGAAACTGTTTTTTATATAAAAAAGTGTATGGAGGAATAACATGAAACAAAGAATTGTTGCGATTGTAATCGTATCGGCTGCACTTATCACCGCAATTGGCTGTGGGAACGCAGAGCCCGCCCAAGCTGAGGTGGTACAGGAGGCTGAAGTAACAGCCACAGAAGAAATAGAGGAAGAACTTGGAGCTCAGAAAGAAGTTGGGGAAGCCGAGAAGGCTACAGAGGAAGAGGCAGCAAAGGCCGCTGAGGAAGAAGCGGCTAAGAAGGCTGAAGAGGAACGCATCGCAGCTCTCAGAGCCGAAATCGACGCCATAGACACGGAAGCACTCGTTGCTGAGATGACCGAGAATGGCAACGAAGATGGTGTGAATGCACTTACCAGCCTGGTAGAGAGTTACACCGCCGGAGAGACAGACCCCGATGCATTTATGGAAAGCTACAAAGCAATCCTTGCTGACAAGGAGGCTTTTGATGCTGAATATATCAAGGCTGAAGAGGAAAGAAAGGCCGCCGAGGAGGCAAAGGCAGCAGAGGAAGCAAAGGAAGAGACTCCCGCTGTCACCATCCCCGACTGGTTCGATGCGGCATACTACGCGGCTAACAACGCAGACGTTGTGGCGGCACTTGGAAGCAGCCCCGAGGCGCTCTACAACCACTACACCGCCTATGGAAAGAGCGAGGGCAGGGCAGCCTACGAGGGAGACCCCAATGCAGTGGCAAAGGCTGAGTCCCCCGCACCCGCAGGAGAGCCAGCTCAGACCGAGGGAAGTGTAGCAAGTTCAGACGGATGCCCTTGGCAGTTATACACACTCTTTGGAGAGGGGCTTGACTCGTATTTCTATGCACCTGCATACTGGACATTATCTGACGAAGATAAGGCGAGGGTAGACGCTTTACAGATTGAAATGGAAGCTCGCTACAACAACGCAACCGGTGCTGACTGGACTAAAGCTGGCGACTGGAATGGCGTTATGATTGTAAAGTGGTTCCCCGGCTGATAAGTGCCGGTATAGGCAACAGAATCAATGCCGGAAAGCCTGCAAATAGCGGGTTTTGGGAAGCACATCAGAAAGTACTATTTGATTCAAAAGTAATACAAAGCGAAAGGGAGGCAATCAAGCCTTCCTTTTTTGCTCAGACCAAAAGTATTTATCTTCACGACAACAAAGCCTAATTTAAGGCTGTCCTTGACGGTTCAAAGCCCCTTTGGAAACAGAGGGGCTGTTTTTATGCAAAAAAATAATTATTTTTTTCATATATTGTAATGACGACAACTAACTCTGCAAGGAAAGAAGGCAGGTGGATATGAATATGAATACAAAACTGAAAGCGGCTTTTATATCGTTAGCAATGGCAGTGCTGACCTTCGCAGTTGGTGCCGAGGACGCCTACGCATACAGGTGCCAGTACGAGACCTGCGGATGCAAGGCTCAGCACATAAACTGCGCTACAAATAGCTGTTGGTACGACTCCCCGACGAGTTCTTGCTCAGGACACGACTGGGTGGAGTTTGGCGCACTAAATAACCAGACTTGCCCGGTGTGCGGAGCAGCCTGCAGGTCGTGGAGCCAGGACGCCATGGGGAACACCACGCATACGGTTGCTTACAAGTGTAAGATATGTGGAAAGGACTTCCCGTATGACACTAACCATGCAGCGCCGGAGGTGTACTACGACCTGACGACGGTGGCGGACTCGAGGACAACGATAGGGGGCGCGTCGTCGAAGTTTTACGGGCACATCAGGAAGTACACGTCGCTTGACTCGGTGGAGGTAGCGGTTCCGACTGCGAGGGGGTGGCATGTGGAAATGAAGCTTGTGGAGCTCCGCATGCTCGAGGAACACAGACAAAGTATGCGAGAAAAGCAAAAAGCCAAAACCGCATGCTTGGGACTGGGATGGCAAACGTGCGCTGATAGCGAAAAGCCTGAAATTCATGCCGCCGCGGCTTGTAGTAGGCATGCGGATGGCAGAAAACCCTTACACTGCATGCCAAGGGAGTTGAGAATCGGCGTGCGGATCGGACCAAAACGATAATCCGCATGCCGGTATGGTTGCCGGGCGGCATGTGGAAATGAAGCTTGTGGAGCTCCGCATGCTCGAGGAACACAGACAAAGTATGCGAGGAAAGCAGAAAGCCAAAACCGCATGCTCGAGGGGCACCGACAAGGCAAGCAAAGGAAGCAAAGTATTAAAACCACATGCTCGATTGGGTAATGAACCCCCAACTCCGCCCCCGGGGGTCATTCCGCTTTGGACGGCGGTGCGGCTTATTATGCCAACCGCCTTTTTTGCCCCAAAAATGACACCCGGGGACGGGGTTGGGGGTTCATTTTTTGACCTAGGAAATGACACAGGGGACGGAGTTGATATTAAGATTTGGTTAAAAAGAGTTGAATGGTGGTAATAGAGAATACAATAATGCTACAATGGTATCGTGATTTGCACCGATATATATAGATGAGGAGTTAAATGTAACTGTTGGGGATATCTCAGTCAGAGAGTATGAAGAATGAGAAATAAGCAATTAAGAATAAAAAATATAATGACAGGACTGGTAGCAATCATCGCCGTTGTAGGTCTGATCATATTGAGTCAGATGGTAAAGAATCGCGGTGGAGTGAATATATCCTGTGATTCAGATCATCCGGTAGCTGACAACCTTGTATGTTATCGCCAGGATGATACACAGTGGAAAGATGAAAAACTTGGGGAATCCAAGTACACCATGAAATCTTCAGGATGCATCACCGCATGTATAGCAAGCGCTATCTCTGTAAGCGAAGAACCAATGAATCCCGGTGAACTGGTAAAACTGCTTTCCGATAATAATGTATTTGACGGAGCGGGAAACATGCAATGGGGAAAGGTAGACGAGATTCCGGGATTTCATGCGGAAGTATTCAGTACTCCCAATCAGAAGGATATTGAGGATTGCTTGGCTGAGGGAAGATATCCGATCGTAAAGATTCACAGGAAGTCCCTGTTTAGTTATCATCATTTTATCCTGATCGTCGGAAGCAAGGATGGAGAATATATTTGCATGGATCCGCTTAAAGATTCTCTGACAAAACTCAGCGATTACGGAAACAGGATATATTCAGTCAGATGCGTTTGGCATGACTAAATGCATATCAAGTAGATCTCCAACGGACATTTTCTTGATCTCACTGGCAGACCGTTAAAAAGTCTGTAAGGGCGGACTAAGACGCACTACCGCATCATGACCACGAAGCTTTCCGAGATCACTGATGCGAAGAAAGAGGCAAAAGCGTGAAAGGACATGGATAAATGAATGTTAAACGTATCTTACCTATTCACACCTTTTCAGAAGTAAAACTTGCCCAAATGTGACTGAACTGAATTGTTTAATATTCTATGAATTCTTTCAAAAAAAGAAAAATGCCGCATAAATGGAGAAAACGCACAAATAACGCTAAAAATCTCCAAATATAAAGCAAATATTGACTATAATTGGCAGATGCGATATAATCTGTCTTGTGAAAAGCTTTATACAAGGAGACTGCATATGGCCATTATAGGGCGAAAAGAAGAAATCAGAGAATTAGAAAAGTGTGAAAAATCAAAAAAATCGGAACTGATATGTGTATATGGCAGAAGGCGTGTTGGGAAAACATATCTTGTTGAACAGACATATGCGGATTATTTTGCGTTTCGTGCAACCGGAGTAGAAAGCGGCAATACACGCACACAGTTAAAATCTTTTAAGCAGAGGCTTGCAGAAGCTGGAGATAAAGAAAAACGCATTCCGGCAAACTGGTTTGAGGCATTCTCGAGACTTGAGAAGGTTTTATCTGCGGAGGAAACAAAACGTTCTGTTCATGGAAAGAAAATAGTATTTTTTGATGAATTCCCGTGGTTCGCGACTGCAAGATCAGATTTTTTGGAGGCATTTGGAGAGTTTTGGAACAGATGTGGAACGGTTAATAGGGATTACGTATTTATAATATGTGGAAGTGCGACTTCGTGGATCATAAAAAATGTTTTAGAAGATTCAGGAAGCCTGTATGACAGAGTTACAAGCCAAATATTCCTGCGCCCGTTTTCACTGAAGGAAACAGAAATGTATATGCAGGACAGAGAGTTTGGGTGGTCGCGAAGACAAATAGCAGAATGTCAGATGGTATTTGGCGGGTTGCCATATTTTTTTAGTCTGTTGAATCCGGATGAGAGTCTGAATTGGAATATTGATGCATTGATATTCAAGCCTCATGCTTTACTGCGTCATGAATCAAAGAAACTTCTGGAGGCAACACTAAAAAAATCGGCGGCATATAATACTATAATGGAATGCCTGTCTTCCCATCTTTATGGTATGACAAAAGCAGAGTGCTTTGAAAGTCTGGATATATCTCAAGGAACATTTTCCAGGGCTGTGGATGACCTAGTGAAATGCGGATATGTGCATGAGAGTGTAGATAATTATTCGAAAGGGCATCCATTAAGACTGCAGCTTGTGGATCCGTTTTTGCTCTTTCACTATAAATTCCTGACCAATGGCATATCCGAAAAGACAAGATTTGAAGATTTTAAGAGCGACACCGGAAAGTATACGAATTGGCGTGGACATGCTTTTGAGATACTTTGCATGTATCATATAGATAGCATTAAGAATGCTTTGGGTATATCGGGAGTACAAACTAACGAGTATGCATGGGTCAGCGAAAAAAATGAGGCTCAGATAGACTTGTGCATAGAAAGGGATGACGGGATAATAAACCTCTGTGAAGAAAAATATACTGATACTGCATTTTCAGTCAGCCCGGAATATGAGAAAAATTTATTAAAAAAGAGAGATATTTATCGTAAAGAAACTAAAACTGATAAGGCACTTAAAATTGTGGTTATATCAGCTGAAGATATAGCAGGAAAAGCCAATATGGAATATATTACAAGAGTCCTGACATTAGATGATTTGTTTATATAAGGCAACATTGTTAATGACACCCCGGGACGGGGTTGGGGGTCCATTTTTGCATGCGGATAGCAGTAAATGAAAACATCAAAAAAGGAAAGGATCGCTCCTTTCCTTTTTTTGCTGCAATGTTTTATTGCAAATATCGCGGAGACGGAGGGATTCGAACCTATCGTCCGTCTTTAAAACAATGTAAAATACGGCGTTGCAGACATCACCATTTTCTGTTTGTGCTCATTTTGTGCTCACTCATTTTTCTCTTTCCCGGCAGGGCACAATAACTTTTGGCTCCAAAAGTGATATTGTGTTATTACTTCCGGGGAAGTAACATTATTCTTTCTTAAACAACTCTGAAATTTCTACATTCAAGGCTTCACTTAATTTTTCAATGGTATCGAATCTTATGGAGACAGTCTTTCCACTTGCCAGCTTGGATAACGCATGATAATCAATATCTGTCTTTTTGGCTAACCAATATTTTGTTTTTCCCTTTTCTTCTAACAGTTCATCAATGCGTAATCGTATCATAATATCCCTAAAGCCGAATAGATTATTCACAATTGGTTAATATCGAGATAATTATAATCGCTATAGAGCCTCAGAATAACCCATCCGGAGATACTGTATCTGCAGATACGATATTTTTGTTGTAAAGAGCATTCAAAGGTGGTAGAATTCCTTTTAATGATGTAGTGTTTTTTGACTTTAGATAATACAAGAAAAAGTAATAAGAAAACCAGGAGGGAAAAGTATTATGAGAAAGAAAATTGTTTCAATCGCTATCGCATCTGCTATGCTGCTCGCTATGGCTGGTTGCGGAAACAAGGCAGCAGAGGCTCCCGTAGCTGAGGAAGTTGCCGAAGTAACTGAGGCGGTAGAAGAAGTAGCCGAAGACACTGCTGAAGCTGAAAAGGCGGCAAAGAAGGCAGAGAAAGAGGCAGCAAAGGCTGCTGAGGAAGAAGCGGCTAAGAAGGCTGAAGAGGAGCGCATCGCAGCTCTCAGAGCCGAAATCGACGCCATAGACACGGAAGCACTCGTTGCTGAAATGACCGAGAATGGCAACGAAGATGGTGTGAATGCACTTACCAGCCTGGTAGAGAGCTACACCGCCGGAGAGACAGACCCCGATGCTTTTATGGAGAGCTACAAAGCAATCCTTGCTGACAAGGAGGCTTTTGATGCTGAATATATCAAGGCTGAAGAGGAAAGAAAGGCCGCCGAGGAAGCAAAGGCAGCAGAGGAAGCAAAGAAGGCTGTCACCATCCCCGACTGGTTCGATGCGGCATACTACGCAGCCAACAACGCAGACGTTGTGGCAGCGCTTGGAAGCAGCCCCGAGGCTCTCTACAACCACTACACCGCCTACGGAAAGAACGAGGGCAGGGCAGCTTACGAGGGAGACCCCAATGCGGTTGCAAAGGCTGAGTCCCCCGCACCTGCAGGAGAGCCCGCTCAGACCGAGGGAAGTGCAACCACCCAGACCCCCTGGGGAGACCTCTACGTAATCTACGGCGAGGGATGGGACTCGTACTTCTATAGCCCTTTTTATCAAGAAAACCACTGGGCAGAGGATGCAATTGAGGCTGCACAACAAGAGCTGATGAGTAGAGTAGTAGATGACTCATACGGACAAGAATGGACTGTAGTGGGGACATGGAATGGAATGAAAATTGAAAAATGGACACTCAAAGATCTTGCTCCACTTTAAACAGAGAAAGTACTACGTAAGACCACTGTAATACAAAGCGAAAGGGAGGCAATAAAGCCTTCCTTTTCCGCTTAGACCAAGAGTATTTATCTTCACGACAACAAAGCCTAATGTAAGGCTGTTCTTGACGGTTCAAAGCCCCTTTGAAAACAGAGGGGCTGTTTTTATGCAAAAAATTAATTATTTTTTTCATATATTCTAATAACGACAACTAACACTGCAAGAATGACACCCGGGGACGGGGGTGGGGGTTCATTCTCGAGTGGAAAATGACCCCCCAACTCCGTCCCGGGGTGTCATTCTTGGCCATCTTGAAAAGACAGATGATGATTTTTATGACTATGATAATTCCGAATATAGCGAAAAATTAAGCGCCATGAACCATTTGTGCTCACTTGTGCTCATTCCTGACGACCAGATTTCAGCATAGAAAAAGCGAAAACCTCAGTAAAACCAAGGCTTTCGCTGTGTAATCAAAGAGCGGAGACGGAGGGATTCGAACCCTCGTGCCCCGGAGGGCAAACGCATTTCGAGTGCGCCCCGTTATGACCGCTTCGATACGTCTCCATTTTGTCGATAATTGCTACCGCAATATTCCGGCGGCAAGGGCTGTAAAAAATTTTGACAGCATGTACTACCGCAACAAAAGATATTTTATACAATAAATTGAGATTTGACAAGGATTATTTGCAGGTAACCAAAAGTCTCCAAGATAATTGTGAATAGAGAGCAAATGTGATAAAATTAACCATGTATACGCAGTGGATGAAGTATATAAATTTATATAGGAAAGCAAGGAGGACGTGATATGAAAAGAATTGGTATGCTTACCAGCGGCGGTGACTGTCAGGCTCTTAACGCGGCAATGCGCGGTGTTGTAAAGACCTTGGTACACAGCGGCGAAGAAGTTGAAGTGTACGGCTTTCAGGACGGCTATAAGGGACTTATCTATTGTAATTTCCAAATGCTCACGGGACATGATTTTTCCGGTATCCTTACAAAGGGCGGAACTATCCTCGGAACCTCACGTACTCCTTTTAAATTGCTGGACGAGCCTACTCCCGAGGGACTTGATAAGGTAGCGGAGATGAAGAGAAACTATGCAAAGCTCGCCCTTGACTGCCTTGTAATCCTTGGCGGAAACGGAACTCATAAAACAGCAAACAGACTTCGTGAAGAGGGACTGAATATTGTTACGCTTCCCAAGACTATCGACAATGACCTTTGGGGAACGGATATGACCTTCGGATTCCAGAGCGCGGTTGATATTGCGACCAACGCTATCGACTGCATCCATACAACGGCCTCATCCCATGGACGCGTATTTATCGTAGAAGTTATGGGACATAAAGTCGGCTGGCTTACTTTAAATGCCGGTATGGCCGGCGGTGCGGATATCATCCTGCTCCCCGAGATTCCTTACGATATTGAAAAGGTTATCGACAAGATCGAAGAGAGAGACAAAAACGGCAGCAGGTTTACTATTATTGCTGTAGCCGAAGGCGCAATTTCAAAGGCTGACGCCAAACTTTCAAAGAAAGAGTACAAGAAAAAGCTTGAAAAGCGTAAGGTTTCGGTATCCTACGAGATCGCTGACGAAATCTTCAAGAGAACAGGGCGCGAAGTGCGTGTTACCGTACCCGGACATATGCAAAGAGGCGGAAGCCCCTGCCCTTACGACAGAGTATTTGCAAGCCGCCTGGGCGCTGAAGCAGGCAAGCTTATCCTTGAAGGAAAGTACGGCTTTATGGTGGGCTACAAAAACAGAGAGATCGTCAAGGTTGAACTTGCTGACGTTGCGGGCAAGCTTAAATACGTTGATCCCGATGCTTCGATAATCAAAGAGGCAAAGCTTCTCGGAATCAGCTTCGCGGATTAATAGAATTGACACAGGCAGGTAAGATAAATGGGTTCCTACACAGCCCTTTACAGAAAATTCCGTCCCGATAATTTCGCTGACGTTAAGGGGCAGGAACATATCACAACTACATTAAAGAACCAGTTAAAGGCCGACAGGATCGGCCATGCGTACCTTTTTACCGGAACAAGAGGAACCGGTAAAACCACGGTAGCTAAAATTTTTGCAAGGGCTGTCAACTGTGAGAATCCCACGGAAAACGGCCCTTGTGGTGAGTGCGCTACATGCAAGGCGATAGCTGCGGGAACCAGTATGAACGTTATCGAGATCGACGCGGCTTCAAACAACGGCGTCGACAATATCCGTGAGATAATCGACCAGGTTTCCTACAGACCTACGGAAGGAAGGTACAAAGTCTACATCATCGACGAGGTGCATATGCTCTCGACGGGCGCCTTCAATGCGATGCTTAAAACTCTTGAAGAGCCTCCGGAGTACGTGATCTTTATACTTGCGACGACAGAGGTTCATAAGCTCCCGATTACAGTCCTTTCAAGGTGTCAGAGATACGACTTTAGGCGAATATCCATTGACACTATCGCGGCAAGACTTAAAGACCTTATGGAACAGGAAAATGTCAAGGTCGAGGACAAGGCAATCCGCTATATTGCAAAGACGGCGGACGGATCTCTCAGAGACGCCCTCAGTCTCCTCGATCAGTGCATCGCCTTTCACTTAGGTGAAGAGCTTACCTACGACATGGCGCTTGACGTTCTCGGAGCCGTTGATACGGAAGTTTTCAGCAGACTCCTTAGAAGCTGCATAGACGGAGATGTACATTCAGCGATAGCCCTCTTAGATGAGGTCATCACCCAAGGCAGAGAGCTTACACAGTTTATCATAGACTTTACCTGGTATCTGCGCAACCTGATGCTTGTGCAGACTTCCGACGGACTTGAAGATGTTGTGGATATGTCCACAGACAATCTTGCAAGACTTAAAGAAGAAGCACAGCTTGCCAAAAGAGAACAGATCATCCGCTTTATACATATTTTTTCCGACCTTGCAAATCAGATACGCTATGCATCTCAAAAGAGAGTGCTCGTTGAAATAGCGCTGATCAGACTTTGCAAGCCGGCTATGGACCAGGATAATGCCGCAATACTCGGACGGATCGATGCAGTTGAAAAGCAGCTTGCTGAGGGAAACTTTGTAATAGCGGCGAATGCTGAAGGAACTCCCAAAGCAATCACAGAGCCCAAGCCCAAACAGGTACTGCCTAAATCGGTACCCGATGATGTTAAAAAAATCGTTGCAAACTGGAAAAAGGTTATCGGCAATTTTTCAAACGATCTTCCTATAGCTGCGGCGCTTGAAAGAGCAAAGCCGTCACTTGACAATAACGGAAATCTTGTTTTAAAATTCGACGCCGGAGACCTTTCCAGCGAGAGACTTATCGCCGAGCCCGGAAGATCAAAGCTCGGACAGTGTCTTAACGATATAAGCGGAAAAGAAATAGTATTTTCAATCAGTGAAGCTGCTACGAACGAAGAATACGAGAGCGGAACCATTGATCTTAGAGAATTAATAAAAGCAGAAATAGACGAGGAGGACTGACAAAATGGCTAAAAGAGGCGGATTTCCCGGCGGAGGAATGCCCGGAAACTATGCAAACCTCATGAAACAGGCACAGCGCATGCAGCGCCAGATGGAGGAAAGTCAAAAGGAACTTGAGACAAAGGAATTTATCGGAACCGCAGGTGGCGGCGCCGTTGAAGCAAAGGTAAACGGAAGTAAAGAAATACTTGGGGTAAGGCTTGATCCCGAGATCGTAGATCCCGAAGATATCGAAACTCTTCAGGATTCTATTGTTGCCGCTTTGAATGAGGCAATGGCAAAGGCTGACGAAGCCAGCGCTGCGCTTATGGGCAAGATGACCGGAGGGTTATCCTTCTGATGGAGCTCTACAGCGGATATATCAATAAACTTGTTGATGAACTTGCGGCTCTTCCGGGGATCGGAAATAAATCCGCCCAAAGACTTGCTTTTCATCTTATAGGTATGCCGGCGGACAAGGTAAACAGACTGGCGAATGTGATGATGGAGGCGAAGGCCAACGTCAGATATTGCAGCAAGTGCTTTACCCTTACGGATAATGATACCTGCCCGATCTGTGCAAATCAAAGCCGTAACCATAGGTTAATCATGGTGGTTGAAAACAGCAGGGATCTTGCAGCATACGAAAAGACCGGAAAGTATGAGGGCGTTTATCATGTGCTGCATGGAGCGATTTCTCCTATGATAGGGATCGGTCCCGGCGATATAAAGATAAAAGAGCTGGTAGAAAGATGCGCCGAGGACGTGGATGAAGTAATACTTGCTACCAATTCCAGCCTTGAAGGCGAAACTACAGCTATGTACATCAGCAAGCTTTTAAAACCGATGGGTATCAAGGTGACGAGGATCGCCAGCGGAGTGCCTGTTGGAGGAGACCTTGAATACATCGACGAGGTGACATTATCAAGGGCTCTTGACGGAAGAGTTGAGCTTTAAGTCGGGTAAGGATTTTATCCGGACGTAAATAAACACATAAATTTGGAGGGAATTATGGCAGTTACACAGGAAAGCTTTGGAAAAAGCCGTGACGGAAGAGATTTACACTTATACACCATCACAAACAAAAACGGAATGAAAGCAAAGGTTACAAATCTCGGCGCGATACTCGTTGAACTCTGGGTACCCGACAAGAGCGGAAAGCTTCAGGATATCGTACTCGGATACGAGTCTGCGGACAGATATTACAAAAACCCCAGCTTTTTCGGAGCGACGGTCGGACCCAGCGCCAACCGTATCGGAAACGCTTCGTACGAAATCGACGGAATGAATTACGAGCTTGACGTGAACGATGGCCCCAATAACCTTCACAGCCACTTTGAACTGGGATATCATAAAAGAGTCTGGGATGCGGAGACTACTGACAATAGCGTCACATTCTCCATCTATGATCCCGCAACCTTAGGATTCCCCGGAAATAAGGATGTTTCGGTTACATACACCGTTACCGATGATAATGAACTCAAGCTTCACTATCACGGTACATCGGATCAACCTACGATTCTTAATCTTACGAACCATACATATTTCAATCTTGACGGCCATGATTCGGGAAATATTCTTGACCATGAGATTGAACTTAAATGCGCAAATTATACCCCTACGATCCCCGGATCTATCCCTACAGGAGAAATCGCTCCCGTAGCTGGAACCCCTATGGATCTTACTACTCGCAAGAGAGTTGGGGACGATATTGACAAGGACTTCGAGCAACTTAAACTTGCCGGCGGATATGACCACAACTTCTGTATTGACGGATATGACGGAAAGCTCAGACAGTGTGCTACCGTTTGGGCCGCAAAGAGCGGAAGGGTTATGAAGGTTTACACAGACCTTCCCGGAGTACAGTTCTACGCCGGAAACTTTATTACACCCGAGGATGGAAAGACCGGATACCACTACGAGAAGAGAAGCGGTCTTTGCCTGGAGACACAGTACTATCCCGATACAATTCACCACGATAATTTCCCTTCATGCATTTTTGGAGGCGAGGATGAGGATGCGCGCGTATATGATACAGTAACTGTTTACGCGTTTGAGTAAGAATATGTCTATTTTTAACAGTAAAGACGGCGGATCCGGTTCGGACCGCGATTACAAGGACAAAATTCGAATATACAGGGTTCAGAATCTGTACAGGGCGCTTTTAATAATTGCTGCAGTCGCGGTTGTGGCAATTATCATTCGCCTTCAGTATGTGAATCACGTGTACACTTCCTATACTGTTGTAAGTTCGGTAGAGAGAGCAAAAGCCTCCGATGCATCGGATATGCGCCTTGGCTCCTCTATACTTACATACAGTAAGGATGGTGCGCATCTTACGGACGCGAGCGGAAATGTACCCTGGAACCAGACCTATGAGATTCAGGACATTACTATGGATGCCAAAGGGAGCGTTGTTGGAATAGGCAACTACAACGGCAGGGATATCTATATCCTTGATGAACAGCGCCAGCTTTGCAAGATTTCCACCACAATGCCCATCAGAAACGTCGTAGTATCCGAAAACGGAAACTCAACAGTTGTTATATACGACACAGATGTCACATACATTGATACTTATGATTCTGCAGGCAATCTCCTTTACAGCGGACAGGCACATATGTCCGGAAGCGGATATCCGGCGGCTCTTGCTCTTTCCCCGAACGGAAAGATGCTTGCGGTCGCGTACCTTTACGTTGATGCGGGAACAGTAAAAACGACAGTAGCGTTTTATAATTTCGGACCTGTCGGAGACAACTATAAGGATTATCTTGTCGGGGGACATGACTATACTGACACGATAGTCGCTGAAGTTGGGTTTTTAAGTAACGGATGTGCGTATGCCGTTGCTGATAACAGGCTGATGTTCTATACGGGCGATGAGCAGCCGAGCTTTAAGACTCAGTATCTTGAGTACGCGGACAAAGAGATCCGCTCCGTATATTCCGGCAACGGACACCTGGGAATAATCGTGGGATCGGATAAAGAAGAATACAAGTACCGTATGGATGTTTACGATGCTACCGGATCTCTTACGGGCAATTTCTACTTTAGTACAGAGTACGCAGACGTATTTTTTGAGAAAAATGATTTCGTTATTTACAATGAAGCCGAGTGCCTTATAAGAACCTACGACGGAAAGACCAAGTTCGAGGGCTCTTTTGACAGCGCGGTTAATGTTATGCTTCCTACGGATAAAGCGTACAGATATGTTATTGCAAATGACACGGAGATCACAACCATTCAGCTTAATTAGGAATTTTTATGAAAGAAATCACATTAGGTAAGACAGGAATCAAAACACCACAGAATGCATTCGGTGCACTGCCCATTCAAAGAATTGATACGGACAGTGCAGTTTCTTTATTGAGAAGAGCGTACGAAGGCGGAATGACATTTTTCGATACCGCAAGGGCTTATACCGACTCGGAGATAAAGGTCGGAAAGGCCTTTGAAGGAATGCGGGAAAAGGTTTATATTGCATCGAAGACTCAGGCTAAGACACCGGAGGATTTTTGGAAGGATTTAGAGACTACCCTTACAAATCTTCGCACGGATTATCTTGATATTTATCAGTTCCACTGCGTGCCTCAGTGTTATAAGCCCGGAGACGGAACCGGAATGTACGAGGCGATGCTTGAGGCGAAAAAGCAGGGAAAAGTAAGGCATATAGGAATTACTGCGCACAAGATCGGAATCGCCGAAGAGATTGTAGAGAGCGACCTGTATGAAACGCTGCAGTTTCCGTTTTGCTATCTCGCAACCGACAGAGATGTCAGACTTGTAAAAGCATGTGAAAAGGCCGGCATGGGATTTATAGCCATGAAGGGCTTATCGGGCGGACTCCTCACTAATTCGGATGCGTGTATGGCGTTTATGAGTGAGTATAATGTGCTGCCTATCTGGGGAGTACAAAGGGAAAAAGAGCTGGATGAGTGGCTGTCATTCTTTAAGAGAAATGTAAAGATGACAGATGAGATCAGAGCTTTTATAGAGAAAGAAAGACTTGAGCTTTTGGGAGATTTTTGCAGAGGATGCGGATATTGCGCGCCCTGCAGCGTAGGAATACAGATAAACCAGTGCGCCAGAATGTCTCAGCTTATAAGAAGATCTCCTTCTGAAGGTTTCCTCGGGGAGTATTGGCAGCAGGAGATGATGAAGATTGAGAAGTGTACGGGCTGTGGAGCCTGCAAGAAACGCTGCCCTTACGAACTGGATATCCCCGTACTTCTTAAGAAGAATCTTGAAGATTATAAGAACATACTTGCCGGAAAGGCGAAGATATAACGTTTTTATCAGCTATTTTGGCAACAATGAAAAAAACTTGGAAAAAAATTAAAAAAAGATGTTGACACAGAATCGATAAGGTGGTATTCTAACAAAGCTGTCGCCGAGAACGGCACAGCGAAAACGAAATGATCCTTGAT
>CADATP010000017.1 GCA_902790935.1 uncultured Lachnospiraceae bacterium
CATTAGATGTTACAGATCCTGAACTTGCTAAAGAATGGAGCAAGAACAATGATCGTACTCCAGATACAGTATCTAAAAACACAAGAATATCTGTATTGTGGACTTGCCCAACATGTCATGGAGATTATAGTTTTCCAGTAAATGAAAGAGTAGTGGGAGATTGTGCTTGCCCTTATTGCGATTATAGAAAGGCTTTAAAAGGATATAATACATTTGCTGTATTACATAAAGAGCTTCTTTCAGAATGGGATTATATCAGCAATTATCTGATTTGCGATCCTGATACGATACTTGATAACTTTAACAAGCCTGTTTGGTGGAATTGTAAGACCTGTGGAAGGCGTTACGAACTTAGTCCTAAGATGAAAGTTTTATATGAAAAACGCCATATGAAGTCTTGTAAGTATTGCAAAGGTAACAGACGAAAGAGAAAACATTTTTATTAAAATAATAATTGTGTCTAAAAATACATTTTAGACACAATTATTTTATTTAACTTTTCTTTATGAATTACGTCTAAATATTGAGTAAATTATAAATTTTTAATTTTAACTTTAGTTGATGAATTCCGTCTAAAATTTGCTATTTTTTAAAAAAAATTTTTTTTACTTTTTTACTTTTTACGCGAGTTATTTATTATCATCCATATCCTTACGCCAGTTTCTTGTACGTAGAGAAGCCGATTCAAAGGCTTTAGCGTAGATATTTGTCGTATTAAGGCTTGTATGTCCCATTCTTTGTTGCAGGGCAAGGATGTCCCTTTCAACTCTGTAAAACTCCATGGCGAAGCTTGAACGAAGCTTGTGAGGACTGATAGTACCAGCCTTTTCCGGAAGAGCCGCCGCAACGTATTTAGGGACAATTTCCTGTATTTGTCTGATAGTAAGGCGTCTTCCCTGGTTTGTAACGAAGAGTGGCTCCTTGGGGCCGCAGGAGAGTGGCACATTAATCTGTTTTTCGTCAAGATAATCAGATATATAGGTGGCGGATTCATCAGAAAAATAGATTTTGCTCTGTTTTCCACCTTTTCTTGTAACTACAACGGAACATTCATTTAAATCTAAATCACCATTGTCTATACCGTTTAATTCGGAAACACGCATACCTGTATCAAGGAACAAAAAGATCATTGCCAGATCGCGTTTTTCGTAATGTTTATGCCAGGCTAACTGACGTGGAGATAAACCGGTTCCATAAAGAATCGTATTAAGTAATTTTTGTTGTTCTTCGCTTGTTAAATAAATAACATAGTCCTTTTCGGGGATTTTTATCTTTTGAGCCCCTGAAACCGGATTATAGTCAACAGCTCTTATAGTATCTGTTAAATACTTGTAAAACGAAGAAATGGCGCTTCGAACACGAGCTGTAGCTTTAATTTGATGTTCATCGGAATAAACCTCTAAGAATTTATCCATGTCAGAGGCTGAAATCCGGCCAAAATCCGAGGGCTTAATATGACGTTTTTCGAGAGTGCAAAAATAGGGGTGATTAGCGATCATCCAGTCGATAAAATGATTTAAATCCCTTGCGTAGCCGATTCTTGTACTAAGAGCACGCTCATTTTTTCTCCCGATAAAAAAATCCTGGCAAAATTCGGGTAATTCATCCATTAAAGCTATAAGAACTGATGAGTCGCGTTTTTTTTCAAGCATAGATAAAACCTCGCAAAAAACTAAAACTAAATCAAACTGATACAGAAATAAATACAAATGATAAATCAAGTAGTAATCGTAGCTATCCGGGCCGTAAAACACCAAGAATAAGGCCTTACCCATATTATATCATATTTCATGCATTATGTACACGCAAAATATAAATTTAACGCATACTTTGCTCTAAGGAAATAGCGCTCTTTTTCGGAGCGCATATCTCTACATTATTTCATTTGAATCTAAAACGATTGTAAAAGGTCCGTCATTTAATAGAGAAATTTTCATATCAGCACCAAATATTCCGGTACCAAGATCAGGAAATTCTTTACGGCATTCATCGCAAATATATTCATATAAAGGAATTGCAAGGTCCGGCTTAGCAGCATCTGTAAAACCGGGACGATTTCCGTGCTTACAATCGGCATATAAAGTAAACTGACTTATAAGAAGTAAATTTCCATCTACAGCTTTTAAATCCAGGTTTGTTTTGCCGTTTTCATCCTCGAATATCCGCATACCAATAAGCTTTTTGATCATCTTATCAGCAATTTCCTTTGTATCGTTTGCTGCGATTCCGATCAGTACGAGAAATCCTTTATTTATCTTACCTGTTACCTTACCATCAACTTCACAGGCTGCATTTGTTACACGCTGAATTACAAATTTCATGATTATTTTAAATAAACTACCTTGGCGGCAAAATTATTTATCCTTATTCTTCTTTTTCTCTTTTATCTTTTCGATAAGCTTTTGGAAGAAAGGAACTTTGAAAGAATTTTTTCCTTCCTTTGCAAAAGGCTTTTTCGATTCAGGGATGAACTCTTCTACTTCTCCTTCATCATTGACCTTAACGAGGTTGACGTAGTCAGATGTATGGTGAGGTAAGTCTTTCTTTTTAAGTCTGTTTCTTGCCCAGGCCTTAACACCGGCATAAAATACAGCAAATATAGGCACGCCTAAAATCATACCGGGCACCTTGAAGAATCCTCCGAAAAGCGTAATCGAGAATATAACCCAGAATCCTTCGAGCCCTGTTGAATCTCCCAAAATCTTAGGTCCGATAACATTTCCGTCAAGCTGCTGCAGAACGAGAATAAAAATAACGAAAAACAGTGTATTTAAAGGATGCATAGGATCTACAACGAATATAAGTATCGCACTCGGTATAGCTCCGATAAACGGACCGAAATAAGGAATAATATTTGTCACACCTACGAATAAGCTTATAAGTCCTGCATAAGGTGTCTGAAGTATCGTAGTTCCGATAAAGCAAAGTATTCCGATTATAACGGAATCCACTATCTTACCGCCTAAGAATCCGATAAATGTTTTATGGGTAAATCTAAAGGCTGAAATAAGGTTGTTTGCAGTCTTTCTATTAAATATAACATAGGTGAGCTTCTTGCTTCTTCCGGCAAATTTCTCTTTACCGCCAAGTAAATAAATAGAGATAATAAAGCCGATAATGAAATTCCAAAGTCCACCAAGAAACTTTCCTAAGCTTCCTATGATTGATCCGATAATGGGCATAACCTGACTCATATTTACGGATCCGTCATCATTGATGAAAGGAATGATCTTTGAAATAAAGTCAAAGGAAAGAATATCACCATTTATCCATTCTTCTATTCCTTCGGATGAAACTCCGACTATCTTAATAATATTGTCCTTTAGGTCAGGGTTATTATTAAGAGTCTTGTTTGCCCATGTCTGGAAGTTGGAAACGTATGTATCAAGATTATCAACAATCTGTTTAATTGAAGGAACTATCTGGCTTATCATCAAATAGATTAACCAAAAAACAATTGCAACGGCGATAACAAGTGTAATAAAGATACAGATACCGCGAATCAGCTTATCACGTTTTTCTCCCTTTTTAGCCTTAGTCTTGTCAAATATGGGAGTTACTATCTTACATTCTATAAAATTAAGTAAAGGGGTAAGTAAATAAGCGATGATCATACCTAAATATACAGGCATCAGCACTTTGTTTACAGATTGGAAGAACTTAAATACGACACCGATATTTACAAGAAGTAAATATACGGCAATACAAGCGATAATAGTAAGAAATCCCGTTAAACCCCAAAGAAAATATTTATTGCTGAGATATTTTTTGTTAGAATGGTAATCTCTGTATTTCTTTCCCTCATTTTTGGAAGTATCTATATTTATACTATCAGTACTTTGGGAATTATTTATATTAATGTTTTCATTTATATTTTCGGACATAGCGGTTTTATTACCCCCTAAATATTTTCAACATCAATACAATAATACCTAAGTTTTACCCTTTTTTCAAGCAATTGAATCAATTATACGTGCTTTATGGATTCCCACATTTCATACTATCTGTCCGGAAAGTTTTGTTAATGAATATCAGAGTAATAAGGGACATAGATAATATAGCCGCCGGGAATGGCCGAATACTCGTTTATATGATTCACTTCCATAATCTCCTTCTTTACAGACTCTGCAGAAGTAAAGTAAGCAGGATCATAATACTCTTCTGCTATGTCATCGAGAGTCTTGCCGTATTCGAGCATAATAGTTTTGAAGTATTTGCACTTTTGTTCTTTATCGGCATTGGAAGCATTTGAAACAAAGCCTTTGATCGCTAAGGATAAAACAAATATCATAAGGATCGTTGCTGCTACGCTTAAAAGGAACTTTCTCCTAATATAGTAAGCCTCTCTTCTCTTTTTGAAGATCGCGTATTCTCTGTCGGTCATCTCTGTAATTTTCTTGGTTCCTGAATAGTATCCCATAATTAAAATCCTCATATTTAATACCTGAATATTTGTTCGAGAACATCTGTTTGTATCTGCATTATATCGAACGTATTTTCGTCTGTCAATACTTTTTGAATAAAAATTCGAACAAAATTTCGAGAAAATATGTTTGCTTTTTTCGGGTTTTATGTTATACTCTCATTAGTTAATCGAACGGAGGTTCCTATTATGGCTGGTTCAAATAAGATTTCACAAAAGCAACAGGAAATTCTTGATTATTTAAAGGAAGTTATTTTAAAAAGAGGATATCCGCCTACAGTTCGCGAGATCTGTGAGACGGTCAAGCTTAAATCCACTTCATCCGTACATTCACATCTTGAGACTCTTGAAAAAAAGGGTTATATAAAGCGCGACCCTTCAAAACCCAGAGCTATTGAGATCTGTGATGACTCTTTCCAGATGGTCAGAACGGAAATGGCTACTTTGCCTGTGTATGGAAATGTTGCTGCCGGACAGCCTATATTTGCCAGTGACAACCTTCTCGATTACTTCCCTATACCCGCCTCCGAGCTTCCTGCCGGTGAATCCTTTATACTTAATGTTAAAGGTGATTCGATGATAAACGCCGGAATCTTAAGTGGCGATAAGATTCTTGTCAATAAATGTGAAACAGCCCGTAACGGGGATATGGTGGTAGCTCTTATAGATGACTCCGCTACCGTTAAGACTTTTTATAAAGAAGAGGATCATATCCGTCTTCAGCCTGAAAACGACAACATGGATCCGATTATTGTTCCCGATTGTCAGATACTCGGAAAAGTCTTTGGCGTTTACAGATTCTTCCACTGATACATATACTTAGATTATTATCGTTTACAAACATCCCTCTTATAATGCATTTACAAATGCATCTTCCAAACAAAAAACAAGCAATGTGAAATACCACATTGCTTGTTTTTTATCTAAATATTTTAGTGTATAGATTTACGCTTTATTTTAGTTCAGAAAGCTCAACTGTTTTACCGTCTCTCCAGATTCTTTCGAGGTCGTAAAGAGTACGATTTTCCTTATCAAAGATATGTACGATGATATCTCCGAAATCAAGTAAGATCCAGTTTGCTGTTTCATACCCTTCTATATGATTCTCGGGGAAACCGGCTCTTCCCAGCTTTTCTGTCACATTGTCGCAAAGTGCCTGAACCTGGTTCTTATTTGAACCACCGGCTATAATAAATAAATCTGCAATAACAGAAACATCGCTAATATCAAGAACCCTGATATCTTCTGCTTTTTTATCTTCCAAAGCTTCTATTGCAAGCTTTGCCATATTTAAAGATTTGTTATCCATTATAAATCCCCTTTACTAATATTTTTTTGAGCTCTTTAATTTACTAAGAGTTTATCTGAGCTTTTTATAATACTCGTAGGTTTCTTTTGTCATAGGGTCAACTGCCTTTGTGCCTTCACCTAAATAAGTCAAAGTATCCTTTAAAACCCTTAATACCGCTCCGTCTAAATCAGTAAAAGCAAGATGTCTTACTTCATCCATATTATCAAGATGCTTTCTGTTTGGCTCGATATAATCCGCTATAAAGACGATCTTTTCAAGAAGGGTCATACCGGGGCGTCCTGTTGTATGCCACTCGATGGCTCCTAAGATTTCAGGATCCTCGACTTCGTATATACTCTTGGCCAGGTAGGCTCCAAGTTTAGCATGCAATAACCCGGGGTTGCTTCGCTCCGTATCATTTACAGAAAGTCCGTATTTTTCACAAAGCTTTATCTTTTCATCATCTTCTATAGCCTTAGCACAGTCATGCAAAAGCCCTGCATATAAAGCCTTTTGGATATCCGCTCCATGTACCATAGCTAATGACGCGGCGGTGTATTCTACACCTTTTGTATGCTCGTATCTTTTATAATCAAGCTCTTTTTCGAGAAGCTTTCCGATCTTTTTAAGTTCCATATAAACCCTCCGGGTAATTAAGTAAAATTTAGACTAAATTACTTAGGAAGTACAATCTTTGCATTCTCTTTAAAAGGTTTATATAAAACGATCTTCTTACCGATAACCTGAACAACTGTAGAATGTGTTCTGTCAGCAATAACCTGTGCAATCTGTCTTGCATCGTCATCGCAATTTTTAAGTACATTAAGCTTAATAAGCTCGTTGTTGTTGAAGCATTCTCCTACAGCCTCTGTAATCTCAGGAGTAACGCTCCCTTTTCCTATCTGGAAAACAGGGTTTAAGTTACTTGCAAGGCTTTTAAGATATGCTCTTTGCTTACTTGAAAGTTCTATCATATTCTTATCCTCAATTTATTTAAAACTTATTTATAATAGTCAAATGAATGGCCGTACATTCTAACGGTGTCGCCGTCGGAAATACCAAGCTGTTCAAGCTGTTCAAGCATTCCCTGATCCTTAAGGAAATCCTGGAAGAATTTAAATCCTTTTTCGGATTCAAGATTTGTATATCCCAGCATCTTTTCAATCCTGGGCCCTTCGATAACGTACTCGTCAGTCTCATCATCGTAATATACGGTGTAGGGCTCGTCAGATACGGCAAGAGCTATCTCGGGATCGTATTCCTGTTCAAATACGGTAGGTTCACCGCCTATAGTTTCAAGCTTCTCGCTAATAGCATAAAGAAGCTCCTTAACTCCCTGACCGGTTACAGCTGATATAGGGAAAACAGGAACACCCATACCCTTTTCGAATACTTCTTTTATTTTTGCAACCGGGTCTTCACCATCTGCATAAATGGCATCTATTTTATTTGCAACAATGATCTGAGGTCTATTAGCGATATCAGCATTGTACTTTTCAAGTTCGTTATTTATAGCCTTAATATCTTCGATAGGATCTCTGCCTTCCGTACCGGCAGCATCAACTATATGAACAAGAAGTCTTGTTCTCTCGATATGTCTTAAGAACTCATGTCCAAGTCCTATTCCTTCGGAAGCTCCCTCTATAAGTCCGGGTATATCGGCTATAACAAAGCCCTTACCTCCGTCCATATCAACAACACCTAAATTGGGATTGAGGGTTGTGAAATGGTAATTGGCTATCTTGGGTCTGGCATTGGTAACTCTTGAAAGGAAAGTTGATTTGCCAACATTAGGGAATCCCACGAGTCCTACATCAGCTATAACTTTAAGCTCAAGAATCACTTCAAGTTCCTTTGATTCCTGACCGGGCTGTGCATACTTGGGTGCCTGCATGGTAGGTGTTGCGTAATGCTGGTTACCCTTGCCTCCGCGTCCGCCCTTAAGAATAGTGTACTCACGGGTATCTCCGCTCATATCCACAATAACCTTGCCGGACTGTGCTTCCTTGACAACAGTACCCTGAGGAACCGTAAGAACAATATCCTCTCCGTCTTTACCGCGGCAGTTCTTTTTACCGCCTTCTTCTCCGTTTTGAGCCTTATACTTGTGGACATGACGGAACTCGGAAAGTGTATTGAGGCCTTCATCAATTTTTAGTATTACGTCACCGCCCTTACCGCCGTCTCCGCCGTCGGGGCCACCGTTTGTAACGTATTTTTCGCGTCTGAAGGAAACGTGTCCGTCTCCGCCTTTACCGCTGATTATAACAATCTTCGCTCTGTCCGCAAACATAACTAACTCCTTATGTAACCGGCTTAATAAGCCACTAAAGTTGCGAAAAAAAAGCTCCAAACATTTGAATGTCTGGAGCCTTGTAATAATTTACTGCTCTACGGGATAAACAGAAGCCTGCTTCTTGTCTCTGCCCTTTCTCTCGAAACGAAGTACTCCGTCGGTAAGTGCAAACAAAGTATCATCTCCGCCGATTCCAACATTCACACCGGGGTGAATCTTAGTTCCGCGCTGTCTGTAGAGAATGTTTCCGGCCTTAACGAACTGACCGTCTGCACGCTTAGCGCCAAGTCTCTTGGACTCAGAGTCTCTACCGTTCTTGGTGGAACCAACACCCTTTTTATGAGCGAAAAACTGAAGGCTTAAATTCAGCATTATATTATACCTCCTTAAAGTTTACTGTTAAATTCTTACCATACTGCTTACTGTATTCAGTTAAGGATAAAACATAGGAATCCAAAAGGATAACCGAGCTTTCCTTAAGGGAGGATTCGATAACGCATTTAAGAAATCCGTCCTCTTCATTTTGCGTAATGGTAAGCTTTTCGCCAGCGACTTCGGTAAGTCCGTTGACAACATTGGAAGTCAACGCCGAAATAGCCGCGCAGAGGATATCCGGTTCATATTTACCGAATCTCTTTTTGGCGAATCCGGCATGTCCAAACAAAACAAATCCTTTGTATGAACCATGCTCATCTTTTTCAATAGTGACTGTAGTCATTATTAAGCCTCGATCTTGTCGATCTTAACCTGAGTGTAAGGCTGTCTGTGACCGTTCTTCTTGTGATAGCCGGACTTTCTCTTGTATCTGTAAACAACAACCTTCTTACCACGTCCCTGCTCAACTACGGTAGCAGAAACCTTAGCCTTGGCTGCATCAGATCCGACAACAAGCTTTCCGTCACTTACTGCTAAAACATCTAAAGAAACAGTATCACCCTCAGCTGCGTCGATCTTCTCGATCTTAACGAGATCGCCCTCTGAAACCTTATACTGTTTTCCGCCTGTTGCAATAATTGCGTACATAAATAGGCACCTCCTTTTTCATGATATGGCCATGAAGTATGCTATCGGCCTTTTAAACGCTAACTTCGGTGGTATCCAAGAGGACACACTTCTACCTCATTAAGCGGCATACTCAAGTATCATAGCAGAGGTGCCAAATTATGTCAATAAAATTTGTGTATTTTTTCCAAGTAATTTACTAAAAAACTTATGCCTGCTTGAAAGCTTCGAAATCTTCCACATACTGGCAGATAAGCTTTACGCAGCCTTCAACCCCAAGCTTTGAGGAATTGATGCAAAGGTCATAGGAATCGCTTCTGCCCCATTTTTTAGATGTGTAGTAATTGTAATAGCTCTGGCGCTGTTTATCCTTTTTAATCATCATATCGCGGGCTTTTTTCTCATCGATATTGAAGCGCTCCATGATGTGCTTTACCTTATAATCATCATCGCCAAAAATGAAAAGCTTTACACAGTTGGGATTATCGTTAAGTGCGTAGTCGGCGCAGCGTCCTACAATAACGCAGGGGCCCTCCTCAGCGATTTTCTTGATAGCATCAAACTGAGCAAGGAAAACCTTATGGCTTATAGGCATATCAGAGTAAGATGCCGAGTTGTAACCAAATGAATAGGTATCCATTACAAGGTTGTAAAGGAAAGAATTGGTAGGTCTCTCGTCGTGGTTTTGAAGCATTTCCTCACAGAAACCGCTCTCCTTGGCTGCTCTTGTCAAAAGCTCTTTGTCGTAAAAAGGAATACCGAGCCTTTCAGCAAGCTTTTCACCGATTTCTCTTCCTTCTGAGCCAAACTGTCTTCCGATTGTTATTATAGTATTCATAAAGCACCTGCCTTTCCGGGATAAAGATCTTCCCGAGTTTGGTTATATATGAATTATAATGTATTTTGCACAAATTTTCAATTAAAAATGAAAGTTTTTCGTAAAATTGATACAATTTGTTGATTTATTTAAGTATTTCGAGAAGATGTTTAAAATACTCGGGAAGCGGAGCATCAGTTTCGATATATTCGCCGCTTGCAGGGTGTTTAAAGCCCAAAATCTTAGCATGCAGGCACTGCCCTTCAAGCTTATAGGGAGCTTTCAAAGAAGAATATACCGAATCTCCCAACAAAGGATGTCCAATAGAAGCCATATGTACTCTTATCTGATGGGTTCTGCCTGTTTCAAGTTTACATTCAATATAAGTGTATTTTTCAAATCTTTTAAGGACTTTAATATGGGTAATCGCTTCTTTTCCGTCGGGCCGTATAGCCATCTTTTTTCTGTCGGAGGGATTTCTACCTATTGGCTTATTGATCGTAAGCTCGTCTTCTTTTAGTACGCCGTAACAGATGGCATGATATCTTCTTGTTATGGAATGCTCCTTAAGCTGCGCAGCTATGCTGGTGTGTGCCGCATCGTTTTTACAGGCTATTACAGACCCGGTAGTATCCATATCAATGCGGTGTACTATTCCGGGGCGAAGGATGCCGTTGATCCCGGATAAAGAGCCCTTGCAATGATACATCAGGGCATTTACAAGGGTACCGCTAAAATGTCCGGCTGCCGGATGAACCACCATTCCCTTAGGCTTATTAACGACGATAACATCCGAATCCTCGTACAAAATATCCAGTGGAATATCCTCGGGTACAATATCGGGAGTCTTAGCCTCGGGAATTTCAAATTCTATCTCGTCACCCTCTGAAAGATTGAAACTTGGCTTAACTTTTTTACCGCCAACCGTAACAAGTCCATCTTTGATCAGTCCGGCAATATATGATCTTGTAAGTCCTTCGCAAAAAATGGGGATGCATTTGTCAATGCGCTCCCCATCCATCTCTTCGGAAACTATTAATTTCATTATTTCTCCATGTCTCTGTAACGATTCTGTTTAAACTTAAGAAACTCAAGGTCATTTTCCTTATATACGAAAAGGAAAAGAATAAACAGACCGATAACGCCGATAACAACGCAGCAATCCGCAAAATTAAATATGGGAAAATGAATAAGTACAAATGAAATAAAGTCTACAACATAATCAAATCTGAAACGGTCGATCATATTTCCGATACCGCCGGCAACAACCATAGCAAAGAAGATATTTGCAGGGATGAACTTGCGTTTAAGAGGAAGTTTAAATATCAAAAAGACTATTAGCGCCATAAACACAAAGCCCACAAGAAGTATGAAAATCTTCTGGTTTTGAAGCATACCGAAGGCAGAACCTCTGTTTTCAAGATAATCAAACTCAAGTACATTGGGAATAAGCACAAAAGCTTCATTGTCTTTTAAAGTCCTGATTACAGAAGCCTTAATAATCTGATCAAGAGCAATAAGTACTCCAAGAATGATCAGGTCCATAAGTATAACAATTTTTCTGGAATAATGATTCTTCTTTTCCATTTTTATCTCCAAATCTGCGCTTTATAAACCGTTTTCTTCATCAAAATTAATCTCACTTAATGCATCAAGTATCTCTGAGTCAGAAACGGTATCATCGATAACAGCCTTACCGATCTTTTTTAAAAGAATAAATCTTATATGTCCCGCATCCATCTTTTTATCGGACTTTGTAAGCTCCAAAACCTTTTCCATATCGAGTTTGTCGACAGATATGGGTAGATTAAAGGGAACAAACATATCTCTTATTTCATAGTATTCGTCCTTGGTAAGGAGGTCCTTTTTCCAGGAAATGAAAGCAGCGCAGACGCAACCCAAAGCAACGCATTCTCCATGATAAAGAGTAAAGTCCATATACTTTTCGATGGCATGTCCGATGGTGTGTCCAAAATTGAGGAGGGCTCTTTCACCTTTTTCCGTAGGATCTTTTTCGACAATAGCTCTCTTGATATCACAGCTTCTGGAGATCATCTCTTCAAGCACAGCCGGATCCTTTTCACAGATCTCGTACAGATTGTCGATAAGCCAGGTGTAGAAAAATTCATCTCTTATAAGGCCGTATTTCATAACCTCCGCAAAACCGGAAAAATACTGTCTGTCGGGAAGGGTTTTGATAGTGGACATATTCATATAAACAAGTCTTGGCATCTTAAAGGCACCGATCATATTTTTATATCCGTCAAAATCAACACCGGTCTTTCCGCCAACAGAGCTGTCAACCTGCGCAAGAAGAGTTGTGGGAATCTGGATAAAGTCGATTCCTCTAAGATATGTAGCTGCAGCGTATCCCGTCATATCTCCGACAACGCCGCCACCCAATGCAACAAGAATATCCTTACGGTCAAAATGCTCTTTAATAAGAAACTTATAGAGCTCTTTTATATTGTCCAATGTTTTATTGTCTTCGCCGGCGGGAAATACGTACTTAACACATTTAGCAGAAACCTCTTTTAAGCAGCTAACCATTTCCTCACCGTACAAAGGATCGACATTGGAATCGGTAACTACGCATATCTTACGCTTTCCAAGTTCGAGGCTTTCGATCTCGGAAGGCAGATCTTTAAATCCGTCCGTAATAACAATATCATAGCAGGGCTTTTTGTTGTATGAAACAGTCATTCTCAGGGGCATGATATATCTCCAAAAAATGAGAACTTCCCTTGTAGGAAGCTCTCTTACCTAACAGGCATATTCTTTTAAGTAAGTATTAATTCTCAAAATCCTTAGTTCCCATACCGATTCCGGAATCGGTAGTAGCTCCGGAAATATATACAGCTTCGGGAGTGATAACAAATACGAATTTTGAAATAGATTCAAAATGAGCTTTAAGTGAATAACAAACACCGGTTACAAAGTCAACTATACGCTGAGCAAGAGCACTGTTGATTCCCTCTAAATTAAGGACAACACTTCTTCCCTCAAGAAGAGCATCTGCAATCTGAAGAGCCTCTTCAAAAGTGGTGGGCTTGATTACGCAAACTTCCATATTATTCATGTCCTTTCCTTTCTTTGAACCGCCTGAAGATTTGCCGGTCATAGGTGATAAAAAGCTTCTTGTCTTTTTCTCATTGTCTGAAAAATCGCCTGCAGGAGCATCTGACTTGCGGGATGACTTAGGAGCGGCGTCATAATCGTCGTAGTCATCGTAATCGTCATAATCTTCTTCTTCGTTGTTCATCTTAAAAGCATTAATAATACTATCGAACTTACCCATCTTGTCCTCCAAAAATATATTTATAAAAAGGCTAAATTGTATAATTTCTCTCTCCGAAAATACCGGTTCCTACTCTTACGTAAGTAGCCCCTTCTTCTATGGCAACTTCGTAATCCCCCGTCATACCCATTGACAATTCGCCCATAGAATTATTATCTGTGTTTTGGGCTTCTATGTCAACAAGCAATTGCTTTAAAGTGCTAAAATAAACGCGATTTTCTTCAGGATTTTCAGTATAAGGAGCAACGGTCATAAGCCCCTTTACGCAGATACCGGGAAGCATCATCGCTTCCTTAACAAGCTCGGCGCTCTCCTTTAGATTTCCGCCCCATTTACTCTCTTCCCCGGAGGCATTTACCTCGATCAAAATATTCGAAGTAACACCGGCTTTAACCGATTCCTTGCTTATCTCCTGCGCAAGCCTTAAGGAATCAACACTGTGAATAAGATAAACCTTACCGACTATGTACTTTACCTTGTTGCGCTGCAAGTGACCTATCATATGCCACCTGACGTCGGAAGGCATGGCAGGTATCTTCTCTACAAGTTCCTGCACATGATTCTCGCCAAAATCCCTGGCACCGGCTTCGTAGGCCTCTTTAAGCATCTCTAAAGGCTTAGTCTTACTGACAGCGATAAGAGTAACATCATTTTCGCTTCTCCCGGCCTTCTTTGCGCATCTTTTAACATTTTCCAAAACTTTTTTATAATTCTCGGCAACCATTACTTTGACTGGCTGATAAACTGATCGTCCGATACAGAATCCGCATCAAGAGCGATATAATCGTAATACCTTAGTCCGTAAGCGGAATTTGACTTTACGATAGCATACTCACTGTTTTGGTAAAGTATCGTGATCTCTTTAAAATCAGCATATCCTTTATTTATATTATAAACTCCTATAAGAGAGCCTTTATCATGTACAACGAAGGTCGTTTCGTCGTTTCCGAAAAGCACATCTCCCGCGCTTAAGATGGAGTTATCTACATAATATACTCCTTTTTCCTCATCATAAGAATACACTTCAAGGCTGACTGCGCTCTTTGTCTTGGAGCCGTCCTCTCCGTATACCTGCATTAGCACGGTGTAAGTATTGTTTACATTTTCCGTAACATACTTTTCATCAATAAGATAAAATTCTTTTTCAGCAATGGCTGAGTTGGGGATCTTAAGTCCCTTTTCATCCTTTATAACAAGCTCAACATCAAGAAATCTGTCATCTACAAAGCTTATCAGGGAATTGGTAAATGAAAGGCAGAGGAAATATTCTCCGTCATTGTCAAGGACAGAGGCTTTTCCCCAACTTTCCGTCTGGTTTTTAAGGAACTTTACAAGGATGTAATCGTTCTCAACAAGAGATTCTGCCAGGGCCTTTGTCATAGGTATGACAAGTGACCAGTCCTCTCCGAGATTTATCTTGTATACCGTATCCTCTGCGGACCTGAGTTCATTGCTGAGAAGCTGAGTCCTTTGGTAATTCTGTTCCTTGAATACATCATTGGTAACCATCTCCGGAAGCATATCTTCGTATCCGTCATACCAATAGGAAACAATGCCCGTATTTCCGGCATAAGCATACTTTAAGCTGATTCCGCTGCTGGCAGCTGACGCAGATGTCATATTGTTTAAAAGCTTTGTATTGGCAAGCTTTAAAACAGTATTCTTAAGGGAATATTTGAAATTGTAAAGCTCTGAAAAATCAGCCGGGTCGTATCCGTGAACAAAATTGATGATATCTGTACGAAACTCCGATAATTCCCTGTCGGAAAGAGTATTTTCCCCAAGAGACTGAGCTTCGATGAATTCATTCAAAGTTCCTGTCTCGTCTACGGTATAAACAAGATCTCCTACAGCAACCCTCTGTCCTTCCCTCGCCAGATAATTGACATATCCGGGAGCAGTATTACTGACAAGAAGCTCATCTCTTAAGATAACGCCTCTGTAGATTGTAGTGCTTGCAAGAGCGCCTTCTACCACCTCATACCTGACGGTATGTGTTCTGCGGAGGTAGATTATACCTACAATGATAACGTAAACAAGAATTAGCAGGAATAAAATCAGCGTAATATTTATTTGTCTTTTTTTTCTGAACCGAAAAACGTTATTTTCTTCGGATTCGTTAGTATTATTAGCCAATTTACGTACAAACCTTTTTTATATTTTAGGTACCGATCTGTTCAAGAAGGGTATTCATATTTTTATACAAAGAATCCGTTCCGTCGGATTTAAGTATCACAGATATAAACGGTGATCCGTTTACGTCCTTTGAAAGAAGTATAAGGCAATGGCCTGCCGCTGTAGTTGTTCCTGTCTTTCCGCCGATAACAGTAACATTTGCCGGCGGATTAAGGGTTCCGTTTATATATGCATTGGTATTTTTAACGGACAAAACAACTTCTTTTCCGTTCTTATTGGTGTAAGTAGCATCAAAGGTCTGAAGAGATATGATCTGCGTAAACTCTTCGTACTTTATACACTCGTTAAAGATCAGATAAAGATCGTAAGCCGTTGTATAATGCTCAGGATTTGAAAGTCCGTGGGGATTTGTAAAATGTGTGCCTGTTGCTCCCAGATTTATTGCCTCTTCATTCATCATAGCAACAAATCCGTCAACGCTTCCGCCGATATTTTCAGCAATTAAAAGCGCCACATCATTTGCCGAATACAAAAGCAGCATTCTAAGAGCCTGGTAAAGGGTCATAGAGTCTCCGGCTACTATTCCCGCAAGCTGAGCCCCGGTCTCCTTAATATTTACGGCATTTGTCGCTGTTAAAACCTGATCCATTTTGCCGTGCTTTATGGCAACAAGTGCGGTCATTATCTTGGTAAGGGAAGCAGGATACAGGGTTTCCAATGCGTTTTTGGAATAAACAACCTCTTTATTGTTTATGTCAAACAAAACAGCGCTTTCACATGAATCAAGATCGATAGCTCCATCTCCCACAAGATCATTTGTGGCAACGCAAAGGGATGATGCAAAAGCGTCGGCTCTGTCCTCAACTGAGGCCTTATCACTTATAGCTCCCATATTCAGACTGCCATACTCTGACGAGTATGGAATCTGGGCACATCCGCAGGCTGACAATATGCAAATTACAGATAAAAGCCCCGCAATAAAACGATATTGCAGGGCCTTGGCCTTATTTATACATCTCACGCCACTCTAAATCTCCTCTTTCCGAGGACTTGATAAGAAGCTCTGCACTGGCAAGATTAGTTGCCAGGGGAATATTATTGGTGTCGCAAAGTCTGACTACGATGTTAACATCAGGCTCATGAGACTTGGGATTAAGAGGGTCTCTGAGGAATATGACCATATCTATCTGGTTACACTCAATGAGAGCACCTATCTGCTGCATTCCTCCAAGGTGTCCCGCAAGGGATTTATGAATGGTCAGATTGGTTACTTCCTCAATAAGTCTTCCTGTAGTAGCTGTTGCGTATAGTTCGTTCTTACTAAGAATCCCCTTGTAAGCTATACAAAAATTCTGCATAAGCTTTTTCTTTGCGTCATGCGCAATAAGCGCAATATTCATACCCCTATACCTCCGATAAACTAAAGTTTGGATAGATCATTAAATATATAATCGTCAACAGTCGAATTACCCCTTTTCGCCTGTGTACGAACATTTATAACAATTCCTATGCCGAAAAACAGCGTAAGAAGCGAAGTTAAACCGTAACTGACAAAAGGAAGCGGCAATCCTGTGTTTGGTAAAATAAATGTCGCAACACCGATATTTATAAAACTCTGAAAGCCGATAAGCGCGCCCATAGCCGCACCTATGATACTTCCGCCCACATCCGGGGCTCTTCTGCCCACAGATATGCATTCGAGAGCAATGAGGATAAGGAGTCCTATAACGACAACGCTTCCTCTGAATCCAAATTCCTCTCCAATTATTGCGAAGATAAAGTCCGTCTGATCCTCGGAAAGGAAATTTCCGTTTTTGACAGAGGTTATCTCATTATTCCGATATCCCTTACCCTCGAGCATCCCGGATGCTATGGCAGTAACGGAATTTTGCTGTTGATAAACAAGATCCGGATAGCTCTCGGGATCCTGGAAGGACCAGACTCTCTCCATCTGATAGGTCTTAAGGATGGTTGAATCGGGCCTTAAAGCAACAGACATAAATATAAGCGCCGCCGGCACTATAACAGCCAAAATGCCAAGGATGATCCTGAATTTAAGCTTGCCTGCAAACATGATAGCAGAAAATATTAAAGCTAACATGATGGTAGTTGACAGATCCGGCTGCGCAAGGACAAGCGCAACAGGCACACCGATAAACAAAATGCAGAGCAATATGATAGGAAAAGAATTAAATTTTTCTCTCTGTATCATAATAAACTGTGCGAAGAATAAAATCAATAAAATTTTAGCCAGTTCGGAGGGCTGAAACTTAATTGAACCGATCATAAGCCAGCGCTGTGCATTATGTGAGGACTCTCCGGTAAATATAACCAAAACTAAAAGCGCCAAGTTCAAAATATAGATAACCCAGTAAAACTTAAGTATAAAATGGTAATCTATAAATGAAACGAAAAGCATTACAACAAGGCCTGCTATATAGCCGTAAAGCTGCTTCTTAAAAAGACTGGGCTGAGCGCTTCCCACCGCAAAAACTCCGATAAGGGCCACAGCCGCCACAAGTAATATTAACTTAAAATCATAATCCGTGATCTTGAATTTCTTAAAGGGCATATACTTGCTCCAATACGGACTTGTTTAAGTTGTCAAACACAAGCTCTCCGTTTTGCATATAAACTATTTTGGGACTGATCTTTTTTCTAAATCCCCACTTAGGCTTTGTATCGGGAACATATTTTGCGGGGCCGACTCCTATAGCTTCTGCCGAAAGCTCAAGCGCTATGACAAATGCATCCGTATCGTCAAAGTCTGCACCGGCATATGCTTCACCGTATAAACCACCTAAAACAATGATGCTTCCCGAGCTTCTTACTACGCAGCCGGGATTCACATCGCCTAAAATAACTATTCCGTCATCATACTCAAGCTTTTGACCATCGGTTACGCTTCCGCGATAAAAATGTCCGGTATCTCCGGGCTTTGTCATATCCTGAATATGCTTAACCGCCTTAAGATAGTGCTTATTGTGGATCTCATCATCACAGACTATGCAAAGCACATTTAGTGAGCAGGTAGAGCGGATTATGGTAAGGATCTCAAGCTCCTGGGCGTCGGTCAGCTTTTGACCTTCAATGGCAAGAGCCACGGTAGCATCACCGAAAAAGGATCTTCCTTCGGTGAATTTCTTTGCAAGCTCATCGCATATCTCATCAAATCCCGCCTCAGGGTCAAGCATCAGCTTGATTCCGTCCTTGAAACTTCTGATAACCAGTGGAGTTTTTTTATTGTTCATTCCAAAACCTTTCTGATAAAACAAACATTAAAGTTCGTTAGTAATACCGCCATCGGGTGAATCGGCCTTACCATCGATAAGATCCTCTTCGTTTACAAGGTCAAAGTAATACTTATATATATCTCTTGCAAGCTGAGCCGCGTAGTCGGATGAATAACCAAAGGGTATACGAACTGCCATTCCGATCTCCGGTTCTTCATAAGGAGCAAAGCTTACAAAAAGCGCGTGGCTGGGTCTTGAAGTAGACTGCTGTGCAGTACCGGTTTTTCCGGCTACATTTACGCCTACATCATTAAAATAGGACTTATTCTGTACAACGTTTCTCATACCCTTATGAAAAACATCCCAGTACTCCGCAGGAATATCGATTACGTTTCTGACGGAAGGCACAGATTCGGTTACGGTATTTCCGTAGGCCTTTTGGGTGTGGTCGATCAATGTGAGATTATAAACCGTTCCTTTGTTTGCGATTGCCGAAACGTATCTCGCAAGCTGAGCCGTAGTATAGCTGTTGGTACCCTGTCCGATAGCGGAACGCACTGCGTCGTTATCTGATACGTCGGGTTCGTACTCCGAAATCTCTACCCCCGACTTTGAAGAAAGTCCGTAAAGATCGGCGTATTCCGCAAGGGCTGCAAGACCCTCTTCATCGTTGTAAACACCATCCTTTGTAGCAAGCCTGTAGCCTACTTCATAAAAATAATAGTTACAAGAATCTCTGATGGCCGTCTGGACTATTTCATTACCGTGTCCCCAGACATTCCAGCACTTAGGGGAAGGTGTGATTGCTTCGAAGGTTCCGAGACACCGTATAGGTTCCCGCAGCGTAATTACATCGTCCATAAGCCCTGCTGTCGCGGTTACGATCTTGAAGGTCGATCCGGGTGCCGCTTTATACTGCGTAGCAAAATTCAAAAGAGGCGAAGCCTTGTCGCCGGTAAGCTTTTCATAATAAGCCGCATCAACAGAGTTTGCCATCATATTGTTGTTATATCCCGGATAAGAAACCATACATAAAACTTTACCGGTATTAACATCATTGATAACAACAGAAGCGTTACAAGGATCAAGTGCGAGCTGGGCCGGTGTGATATCGATATTGGTGATCCGGTTCATCATAAACTGATATGCGGAAATCCTTGATTTCTTAAGCTTTTCAATCTCGTCTATGGGGATATTGCAGGCATCCTGCTCATATAGGAGCATGCAAATCTGTCTGCCGGATATCTTGCCGTTTAAAAGCATATATTTATAAAAACGCTTTTGAAACTCGGTATTGCCCTCGATTGTAGCTATAATTTCATTGTAAAGCGCATCAAAGATCTGTGCGGATGAAGGGTATTTTTCGGCTATAGTAAGCTTTGAAGTATCTACCCAGTTCATAGCTATACAGTAATCCAGATATTCTCCCAGTGAAATTGATTCATCCACGGTCCAGGCATTGTATGTAGAATCCTTAGGATCTATCTTTTCAAAGTCTATAATATCATATTTATACAAAAGACTTACGATATTACTCTCATATACCTGATACTCTTTTGAGAGTCTTTTATAGGCTGTGCGCTTTGTGTAAAGCTCATCGTGAAGTTTTTCATAGGAAAGAGCCTTATAATCAAGGAAAGCCTGATAAACTTCTTTTTCGGTCTGCGCTGCATCTTCGCTTTCAAAATGCTTAATATTGACGATGGAGTTGTTTATAACAGCAAAATAAACATCATAGATCGGAATCTTGATATTGGCGCTGCTTGAGTTTTCGGAAGGGATGTACTCTTTTGCATTTATGATCTTAGAAGCAACAAGTCCCGCAAGTTTTTGTTCAATAAGCTGATATACTGCAATGGTAAGGTCCTTGTCGATAGTAAGATATATATCTTCACCGGAGGTGGCTTCCTGTCTTTCGAGGACAGAAATAACCTTACCGGTATTATTTACCATAACCTTCTCGTACCCCTTTACTCCCTGAAGCTTTGTCTCCATAGAGCTTTCGATGCCGCCCTTACCTACAACATCATTTATAGAGTAGGTGTAGGATGTGATCTCCTCCTCCAAAAGCCTTTCATTTAAAGCATCCAGCTCATCTGAAGAAATCTTTCCGGTATATCCGAGAATATGGGAAAAATAGGAGCTGTCCACATATCTCCTAACAGTATCCTCCTCAATTGATACGCCGGGCAGGGAATCCGAGTTTTCAAGAATGACGGCAACTGTCTCATCGCTTACATCAGTAGCGATAGTTGTTCCCATATATTTCCTGAAGGATGTCTGGCTCATTGCAAAGCGCATAGTTACAATCTTAAGCCAGTTTTCTTTCGAATATCCTTTTCCGGGGATCCACTCTGATTTACTGTTTTCGGGATCTTCGTACTCACCGACAAAATACCTGTACCCTTTACCGGAAGCACGGCTTAAATAGATCATAACATCTTCGGCAGTGGAGCTAAGCTCTTCATCAGTAAGTTCAGTAATGTAAGGGTGGTCATAAACATCCGCCAAAAATCTGTCAAGGGAATTTCCCGTAACATTAAAAGCGAAATTTCCGTCCTCATCAAGATAGATCTTAAAATCCGAATTGATATGGTCTCCATTTTTCTCTATGTAATTAATAAGGTTTAACAAAAGAGTGTTGAGCTCTTTATTTTTGGTATTTCCCGAAGATTCAAAGGTATCTTCTACCTTAATGGAATAAGCGAGTTCATTATAAGCAAGCAGATTACCGTTTCTATCGTAAATATTTCCTCTTGTAGGTGCAATATCGCGAGTCTTTTCCTGGTTAAGAACAAAGTTGTCAAGGTATGTCTGGCCCTCGATTATCTGAAGCTTATAGCAGCGATAGACCAGCACTCCGCCAAGCAAAAGTACTATTACCCAAAGGATAGTCAGGCGATTTGTAAATATATTTATTAATCTTTCTCTGAAGCTGTTAAACACCCTTTAGGCCTCTTTCCTGACTTCCCTTTTTTCAAAGGCGTTATATATCAATACAATAATAGGATACAGAATAATGGTTATGAGCATCGTATAAAGCATCTCCGGAAAGATTATGTGCCCAAAATAGTAGGAGAAATGCACTCTTCCCCTGATCAGATACCCGAAAATATAATCAAGTACACCGCAGGAAATATTGCTGAGGAAGATAAGGAGCAGCGGAAGCTTGATATCTTCGGGATAGTATATTCCGCAGAATTTCCCGTTGATGTAACCGATGTACATAAAAATAAGAGCGTGAAGCCCAATTATATCGCCGTAAAAAATATCGAATCCAAGCCCAAGAAGAAAGCCGGCTATAAGCCCCGCTTTTTCGCCGTGCATAAAACCGTAGATCCCGGTGATAAGAAGAATAAGATTAGGAACGATACCACCGGTATTAAATTGTGTAAATACGCAGTTTTGAAGCAAAAAGATGATAAATGCTCCCAAAACCATTATTATTCTTCTAATCATACTTCAAAGATTACTCGTAATCGTTATTTTTCATGTCGGTAATAACAAGTACTTCGGACATATGCTCAAAATCAACCGCAGGCGTGATATAGCCCGACTTGGTAAGATTGTTGTTGTCATTTTCGATATACTGTATAAATCCGATAAGTATACCCGGAAGATATTTATCGCTTATCTTACTTGTAACAACCTTGTCTCCTACAACTACAGCGTCATTTTCATCTTCAAGCATAGAAAAAGAGATAATGTTGCTGTTTAAAAGTTCAAGGTCGCCTTCAACAAACAAAGTCTCTCCGGTAGACAAAACCTGTCCGCTGACAAAGTTTTTATCGGATACGATAGCCTTTACTCTGGCCCAATTGGGGCCGATACCTGTAATACTTCCCACAAGACCGCCGCCGGAAATAACATTCATATCAACCTCAAGACCGTCATTTGTTCCCTTGTCGATTATAAAGGATGAAAACCAGTTTCCGCTGTCTTTGGCAATGATCCGGGCGCCGACTTTGTTGTAAGAATCGTACTCGTTGCTAAGTTCAAATAAAGACCGAAGCGAGTTAAGTTCATACCTTTCCTGGCTGAGAATGGCATTTTCTTCAGTAAGCTTAGTGATCTCATTTTTCAGCTCTTCATTTTCAGCAAGCAGTCTTTTGACATCCGTAAACTCTTCGGAACGGTTTGAAAGCCACTCTCCGAGTCTTCCGATTCCCTTTTCAAAGGGTACGACAACATATCCCACGACAGTATTAAACGGTCCGTCAAAGGCCGTAGTGCCGTAGGTTACCACCATAAGAGCTATACTTAAGATTGAAAAAATTAAAAGGAGATATTTACCCGGAAAAGTAAATTTCTCCTTTTTTGGTTTAACTACAGGGCTCATTTACTCATTCCTTCAACAGAATATGCAATGCTCTGGTAATAGCTTTCCTTGAGCATTCTGCCAAGTCCCTCCGCAACTGTTGTCATGGGATTGGAAGTAGCGTTAACTTTAAGCTTTGTTCCGTTTCCGATAGCCTCAACAAGGTGATTTACCTGAGATGCTCCGCCGGTAAGATAAATTCCGTTTTTGTAGATGTCTGCAGCAAGCTCGGGAGGCGTAAGATCAAGATATACCTTTATGGCATCAACAATCTTTTCAAACTCGGTCATAAGTGACTTGTCCACAAGCTCTGTCGGAATATCTCTCTCGACGGGAAGACCGGTCACAACGTCTCTTCCGTATACTGTAACAGGCTTACCTTCAGCTTCATGCTGGGTAAGGGAGCACTTGATAAACTCAGCGGATTTGTTACCGATATGAAGGTGGAAATCATTTCTGACAAGGCTCTTGATATTCTCATCAAAAGCAAGCCCTCCGACATTAAGAAGTCTGTTAAGAACGATTCCTCCCAATGAAATAACGGAAATCTCGGTAGTCTCATATCCAACGTCTACTACCATTATTCCCTGCGTACTCTTAACGTCAAGGCCCATTCCGAGGCCATCGGCAACCGCTTTGTCGGCAACAAGGATTTTCTTTCCCTTAACATTAGCTTCTTTAATAAGGTCGTAAAAAGCTCTTTTTTCAACATCGGTAATATCAGTAGGTACCGCAACGATAAAGTCTGCGGGCTTAAGCTGTCCGTCCTGAAGATCGCTTATAAAGAATTTAATAAGGGTCTCCATATTGTTAAGATCGGAAATAACTCCGTTGTTGACTGGGAAAGTGATGTCAAAATTAGCCGGAGCCTTCTCATACATATCGTATGCAGAGTCTCCGTATGCAAAGATCGTATTTTTATTTTGAATTGCAATAAGGTTCTTTTGAACCATAATGTCATCATTTGCAAGGGAATAGATCTTTATATTGTTTGTTCCCAGATCAATACCGAATGCGTTACTCATTTCATTCCTTCCGCCTTTTTGTTTGTAGTAAACCCTCTTCCATAAAGCTGAAATATCTGTTGTCACCGATAACGATATGGTCAAGAAGTCTTATCTCAAGGAAATCTCCTGCCTTCGCCACCATCTCGGTAAACTCCATATCCGACTTGCTTGGAGTAGGATCTCCGCTGGGGTGGTTATGAAGAAGGATGATCGAAACCGCCTTTCCGGACAGGGCTTCGATGAAAATACTTCTCGGAGAAATAACGGATGCATTGACGTTTCCTACAGAGATCTTGGAGCTGAAAATAAGCTTAAGCTTAGTATCAAGTCCGCACAGCACAACCGTTTCATGGCTTAAATGTCTTAGGTCCTCCATAAAGTAGTCGGCTACTGTAGCGGGCTTATCCGCTCTGAAGGAGCTTTCGGCGCAGGCTCTGTGCATCCTCATAGACAATTCGGCAAGAGCTTTAAGCTTAATAGCCTTTACTTTTCCGACTCCCTTTACTTTACAAAGATCGTCAAGACTAAGGTCATAGAGGGAAAGAAGCCCTTCTCTCGGATACTTTCCGAGACTAAGCACCTGCCTTGCAACATCAGTTGCATCATGTTCCTTGGTTCCGGTACGGAGTATTATCGCTAAGAGTTCACTCTCCGATAGTGAAAAGGCTCCATACTTTACAAACTTTTCATAAGGCTGTTCAGTTTTTAAATTATTCATATACCTCCCAAATCTTCTTCGGGGACTTAAGAGGGATTAAACAGATTTTATTTTACCATAAAACTATGCCATTATCCACAAGGGATTGCAAAGATTTTAAAATGCCGAATTTACCATGAGGCCAGGTAAGTCCGCCCTGGAAATAAACTGCATAGGGTGGCTTAATGGGGCCGTCCGCAGAAAGCTCTATAGACGATCCGGATACAAAAGCTCCGGCCGCCATAATTACGGGAGCATCATATCCCGGCATATCCCAGGGAATGGGGGTTACATGGGAATCTATAGGTGCCGCGGCCTGTATTCCTCTGCAAAAGGCTTCAACGGCATCTGCTCTTCCAAAGGTTATGGCCTGGATAATATCGTGGCGGTCTTCCGTACTGTTTGGAAGAACTGAAAATCCCAGCTTTTCATAAATATTTGCTCCAAAGATAGCGCTCTTTAAAGCTGAAGCGGTAACTGTCGGAGAAAGGAAAAGTCCCTGGTAAAAGCTCTGAAGTATGCCGAGAGAAGCTCCGACTTCTTTTCCGAGCCCGGGTGAAGTAAGTCTATAAGCCGCATTTTCAACGCAGGACTTCCTTCCGGCTATATATCCGCCGATAGGAGCCAGTCCGCCTCCGGGATTCTTAATAAGGCTTCCTACGCACATATCAGCCCCTACATTCGAAGGTTCAATAGTCTCAACAAATTCGCCGTAGCAGTTATCAACCATACAGATAACATCGCTCTTAATATTCTTTATAAAGCTTATAAGCTCTCCGATCTCCGAAACCGAAAGAGTATGTCTTGTCTGGTATCCCTTTGACCTTTGAATAGTAACAAGCTTTGTCTTAGGACCGACGGCCGCCTTAATACCTTCCCAGTCAAATCCGCCGTCAGGTAAAAGATCTACTTGCTTGTAAGAGACTCCGTACTCCGCAAGTGATCCAGCGGAAGGTCTTATTCCGATCACTTCTTCCAAAGTATCATACGGCTTTCCCACGGGGCTTAAAAGCTCATCTCCGGGGCGCAGATTACTCATAAGAGCAAGGGCAAGAGCATGAGTCCCGCAGGTTATCTGGGGCCTTACAAGAGCATCCTCGGTATGAAAGATATCGGCGTAAACAGCCTCTAACTTTTCCCTTCCCATATCATTGTATCCGTAACCGCTGGTACCGTGAAGGCAAGCCTCGGAAACCTGATTCTTTTGAAGAGCCGCAAGAACTTTTAGCTGATTGATCTCAGCCACTTCATCAATCTTTTCGAATCTTTCCTTTAAAGCATCAAGAGTCTTTTCACCGAACTCAAACACTCTGTCGGATATACCTAAACTGCTGTAAATATTTTTTAAATCACTGTTCATCATTTTCTCCGTCTATATTAATTCCATCACATTTAGAGAGCATAAATGCAAGTATTTTTCTTTCATCTCTTCCAAATTCGTTTTTATTAACCCAGATTACATCTTTTTCTCTTTTAAACCAGGTTATCTGGCGCTTTGCAAAGTGCCTTGTCTGAAGCTTTATCTGATAGATGGCTTCTTCAAGAGAGCACTCACCGTATAAATATTCATAAAGCTGCCTGTATCCTAGAGACTGCATGCTTACAGCTTCTCTTGGGACTTTTTTCTCAAACAAAGATTTAACCTCCAAAAGAAGACCGGCGTCCATCATCTTATCAACGCGCTCATCTATCCTTTTGTATAAAACCTCTCTCTCATCATTTAAAACAAAGAATCTTTGATCAAACTCAGGCTCTTTATTTTTCTCTCTTTCATTATGGACAGAAATCTTTTCTCCCGTAACCTTAAAATACTCCAGAGCTCTTATAACTCTTTTGACATTTCCGGAAGGAATGGCTTCTGCAGCTTCGGGGTCAACTTCTTTTAAATATTCATGCAGTGCCCCGGCTCCTTTTTGGGATGCAAACTTTTCGAGTTCTTCCCGATATTCCGGATCCGATGCGCCATCTGAAAAATCAACATTTTTAAGTACTGCCTGGATATAAAAGCCGGTTCCTCCGACAAGTATCGGAATATGTCCTCTGCTATAGATTTCATCCAGCGCCTTTATTACCAGTTCCTTAAACAGGGCAACATTAAAATCATCTTCCGGTTCTAAGATATCTATAAGATGGTGCGGCACCCCACCCATTTCTTCTTTTTTAATCTTTGCGGAACCGATATCCATCCCCTTGTAAACCTGTACCGAATCAGCAGAAATAATCTCGCCGGAAACAGCCCTTGCGAGATTGATTGAGATTTCTGTCTTACCGACCGCAGTGGGGCCGGCTATTATGATAAGTGGTTTACGATTCATATTATCAGTCTACAATACGCTTAAACTTCTTTTCCATCTCGCTTTCGGTCATAACGATGATGGTGGGCCTGCCGTGAGGACAGTTATAAGGGTTTTCCAGCGAAAGGAGCTCATCTATCAGGGCTTCTACTTCATCCCCGGAGATTATGTCGCCGCCTTTTATCGAAGCCTTGCAGGCCATGTCGGCAATTCTTTCCTCGATTGCAAGATAGCTTCCTCTTGAATTTCCTTCCGCAAGCTCATCAAGCACGGTAAGAAACAGCTCTTTTTCCGAATGTCCGTAAAGATCTACGGGAACGGCTCTCAGCGCATATTCATTTCCGCCGAAGTTTTCAATCTCAAATCCTAAGGCAGCAAAAGCATCTTTATTTGTAAGATATACATTTTCCTCTGCGCCGTTTAAAGATACGATTATCGGCGGAAGCAGGGTCTGTGAAACAATCTCCTTTTTGCGGAAACGCTCCATCATCCGCTCGAAATTTACTTTTTCATGGGCCGCATGCTGGTCGATTATAAAAAGCTTTCTGTCGTACTGTATAAGCCAGAAAGTTTCAAACACCTGTCCTATTATACGGTATTTTTTGCGATTTTCAACTGTTAATATCTTATCTTCAAAAAGATCTGTCTGCTTAATATCTGTAATCTGCGGCGCCTTAGGCTCTATAGTAACCTCGGAAACCTTTTTTTCCTCGGAAATTTTACTTGTCTCGGTAATCGTCTTTTCTTCGAAAATCTCTTTTGATTCAGAAACTGCTTTCACCTCGGGTATTTTTATTTCCTTGGGAGTCTCTTTTTCCTCGAAAACCGTATTGTCGGTGAAGAACTCTTCAGCTACCTTTGAAGGCTTTTCGGCATCTTCACTGTAAAAAACCTCTGCGGGCTTTTCTTTAAAAACCGGAACTGTTTCGGCAGTTTTTTCGCTGTAAACAGAAATTTTTCTTTCGGGATTGTTAGGTACAAGGAAAGGTTCCGGGTTAAATCCCTTTCTTGCTTCCTTTAAGCCTTCCGCCTCAGCTTTTTTAATCTCCGAGGGCTTGTCAAGGACATGCCCGGGTATCATCTCTCTGGATTTTAAAGTATCAAAGATAGCTTCCGAGAGTTTTGCAAAGAAACCGGGTCCGTCGGAAAACCTAACGTCCATCTTTGTGGGATGAACATTAACATCAACATTCCCCGGCTCAAGCTCTAAAGATAAAAAGCAAACCGGGAATTTATGAAGCATCAGATACTCCCTGAAACCTTCTTCAATAGCTCTTGCAATAAGGTTGCTACGTATAAATCTTCCGTTTATAAAGTAAATCTCAAAGTTTCTGTTTGATCTTACCTGTTCAGGCTTTCCGAGAAAGCCTTTAATATGAAGATCACCTTTGGTTACATCTATCGGTATTACCGCATTCGCTACTTCCCTTCCGTAGATGCGGTATATTACTTCTTTCATATCTCCGTTTCCGGAAGTATGGAATCTTGTTTGCGAACCAATGGTGAATTGAAACGCTATATCGGGATGGGATAAAGCAAGGTGCTCCATCAGGTCCGATATATATCCCGCTTCGGTAACGGCCGATTTAAGGAATTTCTTGCGTACCGGGGTGTTGTAAAAGATATTTCTTACAAAAAATGTGGTTCCGTTCGGGGCTCCGACTTCCTCACAGTTTTTCTCTGTCGCTCCCTCCAAAACTATCCTTGTTCCCACAAGGTCGCTTTCTGTTTTGGTAATCACTTCAAGCATCGAGACTGCCGCTATCGAAGATAATGCTTCTCCTCTAAATCCAAGGCTTGTAACCTTTGAAAGGTCCTCCGATGAGCTTATCTTGCTGGTAGCATGCCTAAGGAACGCTGTCCGAAGTTCCTTTGAAGGAATACCGCATCCGTTGTCGCTGACTCTGATGTAGGAAATCCCTCCGTCCTTTATCTCTACCGTTATGGCATTTGCCCCTGCGTCAATGGAGTTTTCAACCAGCTCTTTTACAACGCTCGATGGCCTTTCAACAACCTCTCCCGCAGCGATCTTGTCTATTGTTTCATTGTCCAATACTTGAATAGGCATTTATTACTTATCCCCAAAACTAAATCTGTTATTTATCTTATTTTGAAGCTTATAGAGCGTATTTAAAGCATCAAGAGGTGTCAAAGTCGAAATATTGATCTCCGCAAGCTCCTTTAATACGTCTTCATCCTTAACTGTCTCGAAAAAGCTCATCTGTCCAAGATCCACATCATCTAACTTTTCAGTCTTTTTCTTAACCTTTTCGCCGGCAGAATTCACGCTTATGGCCTGAATCTTTTCTGTAATATCATTATCCGAAAGCTGTTCGGCAATTTCTTTTGCTCTGTCTATTACCATATCCGGAACGCCGGCAAGCCTTGCTACCTGAATACCGTAGCTTCTGTCTGCTCCGCCCTTAATGATCTTTCTTAAAAAGACAATATCATCTCCGGATTCTCTGACGGCTATGCAATAGTTATTAACATTGCTTATCTTACCCTCAAGCTCCGTAAGTTCATGGTAATGTGTGGCAAAAAGCGTCCTTGCTCCCAGGATATTGGTGTTTGATATATGCTCGATCACGGCCCATGCAATAGAAAGTCCGTCAAAGGTGGATGTTCCTCTTCCGATCTCGTCCAATATAAGAAGGCTCTTGGAAGTAGCGTTTCTAAGGATATTGGAAACCTCATTCATCTCCACCATAAATGTGGACTGACCGCTTGCAAGATCGTCTGACGCGCCTACTCTGGTAAAAATCCTGTCTACTATGCCGATATTTGCGCTCTTAGCCGGAACAAAACATCCTATCTGTGCCATAAGTACTATAAGAGCGCTCTGACGCATATAAGTTGATTTACCCGCCATATTGGGGCCTGTAATGATACTGATACAATTGTTTTTCGTATCAAGATACGTATCATTCTCAACAAAGAGCCCGCCATTTAACATCTGTTCAACTACAGGGTGTCTGCCGTCTTTTATATCGATGATGCCTTTATCGTTAAGCTTAGGTCTTACATATCTGTTCTTTTCGGAAACATAAGCAAGACTCGCTAACATATCAAGTTCAGCTACTGCCTTGGCGGTCTTTTGGATTCTCTCCATCTCCGCGCCTATAGAATCTCTTATCTCGCAAAAGATATCATGCTCAAGTCTAAAAAGCTTTTCCTCGGAGTTTAAAATAGTATCTTCAAGCTCGCTGAGTTTAGCGGTAGAGAATCTCTCGGCATTCGTCAAGGTCTGTCTTCTGACGAAATAATCTGGGACCATATCGGAATATGAATTTGTAACCTCAAAATAGTATCCGAAGGCTCTGTGGTATTTGATCTTAAGATTCTTAATACCTGTCTTTTCTCTTTCTTCCTCTTCGTATGCAGCAAGCCAGCTTTTGCCTTCGTTTTTGGCAACACGCAGCCTGTCTATATCCTCGCTGAAATCATTTTTTATGATACCGCCGTCATAAAGAGTAAGAGGCGCATCTTCCGAAATTGCTCTTTCAATAAGCCCAGTAATATCCTCAAGGCCGTCAATTTCTTCATCCACAGCCTTTAATGTATCGCTGTCAAAATCCTTTAAGGCGATCTTTATCTGTGGAAGCATGGAAAGTGAGTTCTTAAACGCCAAAAGATCTCTGGGATTAGCCGTCTTAAAAGCAACTCTGCCGAGCAGCCTTTCAAGGTCATAAATAGGATTAAGATATTCTCTTATCTCGTCCCTGGAAATAGCGTGATTGTTAAAGTCTTCAATGGCATCAAGCCTTTTGTTCATCTCGTTTATATCGATAAGAGGCTGCTCTATGGTGGACCTTAAAAGTCTTCCACCCATAGCGGTCTTAGTCTTATCAAGTACCCAAAGCAGGGACCCTCTCTTTTGCTTTTCACGGAGCGTCTCAGTAAGTTCTAAGTTTCTTCTTGTGGAAGAATCGATAAGCATGTACTTACTTGATACGTAAGGGGTTAAATGCGTAATATGCGAAAGCTCTGTCTTTTGCGTATCGTAAAGGTACTTAAGAAGAGAGCCGGCCGCTATAATTCCGTAGGAAAAGTCCTCTACTCCAAGTCCCACAAGACTGCTTACGTGAAAATGCTCTGTGAGCAGATTCTTGCAAAAAGTATCATCAAAGAGGTGTGAATCAAGTGTTGTAAAAGGAATATGAAGCCTTTCCTTCAGATCATTTATAAAATCACCGCAAAGATAAAAGGATTCGTTACAGGTAATCTCGCTTGGCTCAAACTTGGCGATCTCATCCCGAAGCTTGGAAAGATCATCAACCTCTGTAAGGAAAAAGTCTCCTGTAGATACGTCAGAAACCGCAATACCGATCTTGTTGTCTGAATAATAAACCCCAAAGCAGTAATTGTTTTTATTTGAATCAAGACTGGCTAAATTGGTATTCGTACCGGGCGTAACGATCCTTATAACTTCCCTTTTTACAAGGCCTTTTGCAAGCTTAGGATCCTCTACCTGCTCGCAGATAGCAACTTTATATCCCCTTGATACGAGCCTGGGAAGATATGAATCAACAGCATGAAAAGGGATACCGCACATCGGAGCTCTCTCGTCAAGGCCGCAGCTTTTACCCGTAAGAGTAAGCTCTAACTCCTTTGATACAAGTTCGGCGTCTTCAAAAAACATCTCATAGAAATCACCGAGTCTGTAAAAAAGGATGCAATCCTCGTACTCCTTTTTAGTCTCAAGGTACTTTTGCATCATCGGTGATAATTTACTTATCTCTTCTTCAGTCAGCATATTTCTTCTTCCAAAAAGTTCTGTTTAATAGTCTAAATCAAAAATAACCATGTACACTAAATTTAGTACATACATGGTTATTTTATCGCAAAATATTGTATTTGTATATAAAGAATTGCTTAATAAGGCTTTGTAAAGCCAATAATTTTTATCATAAAAGTGGGGTGTGGCTTTTAAATATCAATTTTATATTACTCACAGACAGCCTCTCCGAGATAATAGAATCCCTTACACTCATTAAGCTTTACATTAACGTATTTTCCAACCATATCGGCGCTTCCGGGGAAATGAACGATGATATTGTTTGAAAGCCTTCCGGTAACGAGACTGCTGTCATTTTCGTTAACCTCCTCAACAAGAGCCTCCATAACGCGTCCCTCAAATCTTGAGCTTTGCTTCTTGGCGTACTTTTGTACCTCTGCAAGAACTCTGTCAAACTGCTTATGGCTCTCTTCTTCAGGAACCTGATTCTCCATAGAGGCAGCAGGGGTACCTGTTCTCTTGGAATAGATAAAGGTAAAGGCATTATCATATTCAACGCGGCGGATAACGTCAATCGTCTCATCCACATCTTCGGGAGTCTCTCCCGGAAAACCGACAATAATATCCGTCGTAATAGATACATCCGGAATCTCGCGCCTTATCTTTTCCGCAACTTCAAGGTATCTTTCCTTGTCATAGCATCTGTTCATAGCCTTTAAGATCTTTGAAGATCCGGACTGAAGAGGCAGATGAATATGTCTGCAGATTTTATCAGAGTTCTTGATAGTCTCTATAAGCTCGTCCGAAAGATCCTTTGGATGCGAGGTCATAAAACGGATCCTCTTTATTCCTTCAATCTTTTCAACCTCTTTTAACAGCTCGGGGAAAGATATGGGATTTTCCAGTCCTCTTCCATAGGAATTAACATTCTGTCCAAGGAGCATAACTTCAGTAACGCCCTCAGAAACAAGTCTTTCGCACTCTTTTATAATCTCCTTAGGTTCTCTGCTTCTTTCGCGACCTCTTACGTAAGGAACAATGCAGTAAGTACAGAAATTGTTGCATCCAAACATAATATTAACGCCGGATTTAAAAGGATACTTCCTTACGGTAGGAAGATTCTCCTCTATCTCGTCGGGCTTATCCCAGATGTCGATTATCTGTCCGTCCTGTGAAAGGCAGCTGACAAGATATTCGGGAAATTTATAAAGATTATGCGTACCAAAAACAAGATCTACAAATCTATAGGTCTTTTTAATCTTTTCTATAACCGTAGGTTCCTGCATCATACAGCCGCAAAGAGCGATCTTCATATGGGGATTTTTCTTTTTAAGTCCCCCCACATATCCGAGTCTTCCGTATACGCGCTGATTGGCGTTGTCCCTTACGGTACAGGTATTATAAATAACAAAATCTGCAGATTCTTCTTCAACAATTAAAAAGCCTGCCTGTATTAATATACCGGTAAGCTTTTCAGAATCACGTGCGTTCATCTGGCATCCAAATGTAACTACACATGCCGTAGGAACTCTTCCGAGCTTCGCCTTAAGCCCGGAAACAAGTTTCCTTGCTCTTTGAATAGAATCTGTCATCAAAGAACTGTCCATTTATCTTATGTCTCCCATAAAGAATAAAGCGATAAGACTGGGGCCTGTATGTCCGCCGATAACAGGGCTTAAGTTGTTGATCATACAATTCTCAAATCCAAAACGCTCCTTGATCATATCTCTTAAAAGCTCAGCATCTTCAAGACAGTCGCCGTGGTTTATCATGATCATCTCTTTGTTAAGATCTTTACGGCTTCCCATCTTTTCATCCATAAGCTCGAGGAGTCCTGCCAAAGCCTTCTTACGTCCTCTTACCTTATCAACGGAAATAAGCTTTCCTTCGTAGTTTACATGTAAAAGAGGCTTAATAGAAGCAAGAGTTCCGAGGAAAGCACTTGTCTTTGAAACACGTCCGCCTCTCCAAAGATCGAAGAGATTGTCTACCGTAAAAAGATGAACCATATTCATCTTGTTGGATTCAGCCCAGTCCGCAGCTTCTCTTAAAGACTTTCCCTCTTTCCACATCTTGTTTACATAGTAAAGTAAAAGTCCCTGTCCCATAGCGGCGCAAAGAGTGTCAACCACAATGATCTTAACCTCGGGATGTTCATCCATGATCTCTTCGGCAGCAATACGGCAGCTGTTTACAGTACCTGAAAGGCCGGATGAAAATCCAAGATACAGGATTTCCTTATATTCACCGATATAACCTTCAAAAAATGCTTTTGCTTCCTGAGGGTTAACCTGCGAAGTAGTAGGTTTTGCACCGTTTCTCATACGAGCGTAAAAATCCTGAGCGGCAATTTTCTTATCCTTGCCCCAGACAACCTCACCGTCAATAAAACAAGTAAGATTGATCACGCCAATTTCATTTTCCTCATAAAAGCTTTCAGGAAGGTCACAAGAACTGTCGGTTAATAATTTCCACATAATTCAAACTCCTTTTCGGATCGGCCTATTGCCTGATCCTATGTATAGCGCTAAACAAATCTGTAAAAATATAACATAAATACGTTTAAAAAACAACAATATGCTATTTTGAGGTACTTCCGAAGCCTCCGTTTCTTACTCCGGTGGCATCATCATCCTCAGTAATACCGTACTGCAGGAATATACCCTGGGAAAAAGCATCTCCTGTTTTTATCTCCACGCTTTTACCTTCATTTGAATCATTAGTGATCTTAACAAAGATATGTCCTTCATTGTCAGAACCGTAATAATCGCTGTCAACTACTCCAACGGTATTGTTGAGCTGGAGTCTGTATTTAAATCCAAGACCGCTTCTCGGGAATATAAACAGGGCATAATCATCGTTAATGCGGCATCTGATACCCGTAGGGATTTTGATCGTCTCTCCGGGGGAAAGCTTAAAATCAACAGTTGAGAAAATATCATATCCTGCTGAATACGCGGTAGCTCTCTTAGGAAGCTTGATCCCCTCGTATATTTCGTTTAACCTTTCATCAGAAAAGCCAAAATCTCCCATATCCTTTTTAAACTGCTTTAACGAAACCTTTTCAAATTTTGCTACTGCTTTCATGCTCTCTCCTTAGTCATTTCATTTAGTCTGATTACCCGTTGGTTAGTGGATCCCGCCCATTCGTACTTATTGTCCTTAAGGCTTTCTATAAATCTTCCGTCTACAAGAACGTCAATATATTTCATATGCTCGAGGTCTTTAATATCCTCATAGGTATACCCCGTATAGCACCAAACGGTTTTTTCGGGGAAAGATTCCTTTACCTCTTTAAGCAGCTTAAGAGTATCGCTTCTGTTTCCGGGAAAAAGCGGGTCACCGCCGCTTAAGGTAAGGCCGCTTATATAGTCTTTACTTAATATGCCAAAAAGCTCTTCCTTTGCTTTTTCGTCAAATATAAGTCCGTCGTCAGGATCCCATGTGATAGGATTTTGACAGCCCGGGCAGGCATGTTCGCACCCGGAGACCCAAAGGACAGCCCGAAGTCCGTCCCCATTTTTCATATCATCTTTTGTTATATCATGATATCTCATTAATACATCCTGTTTTTACATAGATTTTCTATCGGCGATCTCAGCCATTTTGGCGCTGTTGAGCCTTGTGTCGCCGTGAACTCTAGAATAAGATAGATATCCGTTCATTCGCTCTATCTTTGTAAGATTTCTGCTTCCGCATTTAGGGCAGACATCCATCTCAAGCTCTTCGTGGCCGCAGTCGTCACAATAAGCAAGGGACATATTTACGCCCTCGTAAAAACCAAGCTTCATTGCACGTCTTATAAGAGTTCTGATGGCTTCGATATTGTAGCTTATGGGATACTTAACGTACTGGATCTTTCCGCCGTTAAAAAGATCCCAAAACCGCTTTTCATAATCCTGTTTCTCAATGGGCGTAATGTCCTCGGAAACATGGCAATGAAAGCTGTTTGAAACGTAAGGCCTGTCGGATACGCCTTCAATAATACCGTAGATATTTCTAAACTGCGTGATCTGAAGTCCGCAAAGATTCTCGGCCGGCGTTCCGTATATTGCGTAAAGATTACCGTCCGCTTCTTTAAATTCCGTGACTCTTTTGTTTATATGCTCCATAACTTCAAGGGCAAAGGCGCCATCCTCCACAAGACTTTTTCCGTTGTAGAGTTCCTGAAGTTCATTGAGAGCCGTAATTCCAAAGGAAGCTGTCGCAACCTTTAAAATAGGTTTTATCTTATCATGCAGTCCCAAATGGCCGCCGTAAAAACCGCCCTCACAGTAAGCTAGAGGGTTTGTGGAAGCCGTCATCTCTCCGAGATATGCATAAGTCCTTATATGTATCTGACGGATCATCTCAAGATAATAATCAAGAACAGTATAGAAGTCTTTGTTCTCTTTTCTTGATTTTGCCAGGATCATCGGAAGATGAAGGGATACAACACCTATATTAAACCGTCCGATAAAAACAGGTTCATCATCTTCATCAGCAGGATGTATACCGCCTCTTTTAAAGTAAGGCGACAGGAAAGCCCTGCACCCCATAGGTGAGATAACCTGTCCGTATTTTTGATATATTGAAGCTACGTAACCCTCTCCCGATAAAGAAAGCCAGTCGGGATACATTGATCTTGAGGAGCACTCTACTCCCGCTTCAAATACGTCCTCTAGAGGGCAGCCCTTTCCGTGAAGCTTTTCATCGTAGAGAAAGACGATTTTCGGGAAAAGAACCGGTTTTTTATGTCCTTTCTTTCCCTGACCATTCTTTCTGACATTAAGCATGGTAATAGCAGCAAGCTTCTCAAAGCGGCTCTGTCCAAGGCCTATCGTCATCGTAATAAAAGGGTAATCTCCGCGGCTTGAAGCTACGGTATTAAACTTGTACTCCCAGCCCTGAAATCCCTGTTCAAATTCCTTTGAAATATCCTCAAACGCCGTTTTATCCGCAAGATCATCGGCAATTCCGAGTCTTTGGTACTTTGCCAGATACTTGTTAAATGACTTTTCAGCATAAGGCTCTAAGATCTTGTCAACACAGCTTATAGTAAATCCGCCGTACTGCTGGCTGGCAGCAGAAAGGATGATATCACCCATAACGTCGAAAGCTACGTCAAGAGTCTTCGGCTCATTGTACCAGACATTTCCCATCTCAAAGCCGCCCTTTAACACGCTTTCGATATCAAAGAGGCAGCAATTCATGGTATCTCGCCTTGCAGACATATCGTGAATATAAATATATCCGTCGTTATTGGCCTGGATCTCTTCCTGGGTCATAAAAAACTTTTGATAAAGCTGGCGGTTAAGCTCATTAAATATAAGGCTTCTTCTTGTACTTACAAGGGCAGAATCCGTATTGGAATTTTCCTTGTCGCCGATGTACATGATGGACTGGCTTTTGCGATATACATCATCCAGCATATGTATAAAATCCTGCTTGTAATTGCGATAATCACGGTAGCTTTTGGCTACTGCAGGATTTACGGACTCTAATGCGCCCTCGACAATATTGTGCATAAGGGGTATATGAATCTCGTCCGATCCGCTTTCATCAACACGGCGCACAACGAATTTGCAGATGTTTTCTTTGTCCTCATCTGTAAATGTCACCATGGCTCTGTATGCACTTTTCTGAACAGCATTTATTACCTTCGTTACATCGAAAGGAACTTTAGTGCCGTCTTTCTTGATGATATATACCTGTTTCGCAGGCTTATATACTTCTCCGTATTCCATACATTTTCTCCAAGTATATTCATTAATCCTCGGGCCTAGGCTACATATGCTATTTTCTGCGCGAAGATAACGCTCCGTCGAAATATTCCTCGAATTTCTATGCGCCTGCTAAAATTGTCTCTGGAGGGGAGACAATTTTTACGCATTCGCTTAGAACTTCGGGACAGATTTCTCCTGCGCTAAGTACATCTTCAGGTTGCACAGAAAACAGCATATGCACCCTCTCCCTCGAGTTTATGATATCTCAAGGCACAAGTGCGGTAAGATTGGTATCTGAGCGGGTAGATGGAGCACTTAGCAAGAGTCGCGTGCGGAAATCGGTCCCTGCGATATTGTTCGAGCAGTTCACGCCATATAGCGTGAACGTCGCGAGTTTGAGCAGGGCGATTTTGTCCTTAGCTAAGCGACTCGAGCTTAGTAGCGGAATCGTAGCGAAGAACCAACTTACCGTGATTGTGCCGTGAAATATCAAAATCTAGCCCGGGGTTAATTAAATAATTCCGCTAGTAGCGATGACCTTAACGGCCTCCTCGATAACAGGAACCGGCAAAACGAGTGCAAAACGGACATGTCCCGCACCTAAAGTGCCGAAGCTGCTTCCGGGAGTACAAAGAACTCCTGTAGCGTCAAAAAGATCCATAACAAATTTAACATCAT
>CADATP010000018.1:0-941 GCA_902790935.1 uncultured Lachnospiraceae bacterium
TTATGAATTTAATTTCAAAGGATGGAACTTCTGGTGTCCGGTGTTAATAGTATCATTTCTCTGTATGGTGTTATATGAGATTTTCTGGATTCGCTATTTCAAAAGTGAGAAGACTATGGAGGATTTTTATAGAGGAATTATAGGAATTCCCGTAGCAGGAGCTACACTTCCTGTTATTGCATTTTTTCTTCTTGGAATTTATGGCGGGAACGGAATCATGATCATTGGTTCAATAATCCTTGGAATCGGACATATCGGAATACACCTGGCTCATAGAAAGGAAGTTTGTGGGCCCAAACCTAAAAAGCATATTGTACGAAGGATACTTGTTGGAATACCTAAGGTTATTGTTTCGATGGTTCTGATAATTGTTTTTGGATTCTCTGTCGTGGTAATTATTGGCCGAAATATAAATCAAATTAAACGTACGATTGATTATAACGACGGAATCAATAAGTCGGAATATGTAATGTTAAATGGGCAGGAGCAGTATATCCTTACTATGGGGCATGATATATCAAATCCTGTTATTATCTTACTTCATGGTGGCCCCGGTGTTCCTTCAACTTGGGGTGACTATTGTTGGCTTGATTATATGACTGATGATTATACGGTCATTTGTTGGGATCAAAGAGGATGCGGCAGGACATATTATCATAATGTGAATACAGACCCCGATAACAACACCGTTTCATTCGAACAAGCTATAGATGATCTGGATGCCTTGGTTGATTATGCGCGAAAGACATATGGCCAAGAAAAGGTGATTATTATGGGACATTCATATGGAACCCTTCTCGGGAGCCAGTATGTACTTGAGTATCCTGAAAAGGTTTCGGGTTATGTGGGAGTAGGCCAGGAAGTGATTGAAGAAGATATGTATGCATATACTTATGTGTATGAGGATGCCTTGGCAAAAGCAAAGGAAGCTGGTGACGACA
>CADATP010000018.1:957-37603 GCA_902790935.1 uncultured Lachnospiraceae bacterium
GCAAAAGCAAAGGAAGCTGGTGACGACACCACAGAAATGGAGAAGGCATATGAGACTCTTATAAATTCGCCATTTGACGTAGCCTATACATCTGCGCTTGATAATTTAACAGCCAAGTATCATCAGCCGAGAGTGACAGAGGATGTATCGACAGTTGCATCCATCTTTTCACCATATATCGGTGTTGATGATATGAGGTGGCAATTTCTCATATTATCTTCGTTGAACGGCAGTACGGCATATGAAGAGCTGGAATCATCATTGATAGAGTATTTATTGAGTTTTAATGCATACAAAAGAAGTACTGATTTTCAAGTTCCGGTGCTTTTTGTATCCGGTTCGGATGACTGGTCGTGTCCGGTCGGACCGATAGAAGAATACTGTGGAGTGATAACAGCTCCAAAGAAGGAAATGTATCTTGTCGATGGCTGTGGACATAGCCCGCAGATGCAGCTGCCGGAGGAGTGTTGTCGGGTAATAAAGAGTTTCCTTGGACAGTAAAATTGGATAATCTTCCTATCGTGGGTTCATGGGTGCAAAAGTGAACCCACGACAAACCGGCGCAAACTTAGAGCTTTTGATGCAGTTTTGGAGGTAAGAAATGCCGATAAAAGTATTATTCATCTGCTACGGCAACATCTGCCGTTCGCCGATGGCGGAATTTGTTTTAAAGGATATGGTAAATAAACGTGGGATTTCGGAGAATTTTTTGATAGAGTCCGCTGCCACGAGCGACGAGGAATGTTATAATGGATATGGAAATCCTGTTTATCCTCCGGCGCAGGCGGAGCTTAAACGACATGGAATCGGTGTGCCGGGGAATGAATTGGGCCTTTCCGCAAAGCGTGCAAGGCAGCTGACGTCGAGTGATTACGATAAATGGGATTATATTATAGCCATGGAACGGTCCAACTTAAGAGGGATATCAAGAATCCTGGGGGATGATCCCGGGAAAAAGGTGCATCTTTTGATGGACTTTACCGGACAGCCTGAGGATATAGCCGATCCTTGGTATTCAGGTGATTTCGCGGGTGTTTATAAACAGATCGTCAGAGGCTGCGAGTCGTTTTTAGATGTATAGGGAAGGACTTTTCTTTCACATAAAATGGAGGACAAAGCTTGAAAAAAGCGCTGATAGTAATACCCAATCTCTTGATAATGGGCTTTATACTGTTCTTTATCATCAGGTATGCGAATTATAAGGTGGCGGACAGCAATAAAAACGAAATCGCCTCCTTTGAAAAGATGACTGTGACTACAAACCAGATCATCACAAATTACCTCGAAGACGAACAGCATCTTTGCGATATTTGGTCCAATTATATCAATGGTTCCGCTCAGGCCGGTACGCCTATGACAGCGGATGAAGCAATATCTTATATCAGAAAAGCCAAGATTTCACAGGAGATTGAAGGCCACCTGATCTTTCTTGACGATCCGGAAAAATCCGGTGTATCCACTACTGCAAGTATTACGGATCCGGATGTCTATACGGTTTCCTACAAGAATATCAATATCTTTGACAATATCGAAAATGTAAGTGATGTAAATGACGTTGTTAATCTTACAAGGGCTTACACAAATCCCACAAACGGTGTGCAATCCATTGCATTTTTAAATCATGTCGCTGTTTACGATGAAGAAAACGGTGAGATAAAGAGCGGCCTTCTGATGAGGGTGGTTCCCTTGAGCCGTCTTGAGCAAAAGCTTGTTTTCCTAAAAGGAGAGTATGAAAACGTTGAGATCAGCCTTGTAGACAAAGATGGCAACTATGTTGTTCACGGAAAATCCTTTAAAAACAGCAATTTCTTTGAGTATTACAAATCGTATAATGTAGCTTCCGCCGAGGAATATGAAAATGTGGCCAAAAAAGTCACAGGCGGAACGGGTACGATGATAATGAAAAACGCCAAGGGGGAGGATTGTGTCCTTGCATATACGCCGCTTGAGACTATGAAAATCTGGTTTCTTATAGCGTATATACCCGAAAGTGACCTTATTTCGAGCAGATCCGTTGACTGGCTTTTACTTGGAACAGTTTCTATCGGTCTCGTATCTCTTTTGGTGTTCAATGCGATCGTGCTTATGACCTACAACAGGAAGCTGGCGGATGCCGCGCAGCAGGCAAACCAGGCTAATGAGGCGAAATCATATTTCCTGTCAACAATGTCTCATGACATCCGGACTCCGATGAATGCTATTCTTGGCCTAAACGAGATGGTACTGAGGGAATCTTCCGAAGAAGGTATAAAAAAGTACTCGGAAAGCATACGTGCCGCCGGAAATACGCTCCTTAGCCTGATAAATGATATCCTTGATTTTTCAAAGATTGAAGCCGGGAAGATGGAGCTGATAAATGTAGATTACAGCTTCGTTTCTCTCCTTAACGATCTTGTAAATATGGTGGAAAAGAAAGCGGAGGATAAAGGACTTTCGCTTAATCTTGATATCGATGAAAATATACCTACGATATTAAATGGTGATGAGATACGGATAAAGCAGATCATCATAAATATCCTTTCAAACGCGGTTAAGTATACAAAGCAGGGCAGCGTTACCTTCTCGGCGAAGGCCTCAAAGATTGAGGATGTGCCTGATATGATAAAGCTAAAGGTAAGCGTTGCCGACACGGGAATAGGTATCAAAAAAGAAGACCTGGACAGGCTTTTCGTTGCCTTTGAGAGGATCGAAGAGAAGCGAAACAGAAATATCGAGGGTACAGGCCTCGGAATGACCATAGCCCAAGGCTTTCTTGCTATGATGGGAAGCAAACTTGAGGTGGAGAGTGAGTACGGTAAGGGCTCCGTTTTTTCCTTTGAAATTGAGCAAAAGGTTATTAAATGGGACCCTATCGGAGATTATGAAGAGGCTTTCAGACGATCTTTAAGCGAACGGATCAATTATCACGAAAAGTTTACCGCGCCCCATGCAAGGGTGCTTGCGGTTGATGATACGCCGGTTAATCTTATCGTATTTGTAAGCCTGCTTAAGAGGACGGGGATTCAGATTGATACGGCGGAAAGCGGAGATGAGGGTATCGCGCTTTTTGTCAAAAACCACTATGATGTTATCTTTCTTGACCATATGATGCCGGACAAGGACGGTATAGAGACGTTAAAAGAAATGAAGGCTCTTACGGATACGCCAAACGACGCTACTCCTATAATCTGTCTTACGGCCAATGCCATATCCGGAATGCGCGAAATGTATACAAATGCCGGGTTTGACGATTATCTTACAAAGCCTATAAACGTTGAGAGGCTTGAGATGATGCTTCTGCAGTATCTTCCGAAGGGCAAGCTGGCGCCGGCGCTTGATGAGAAAGAGGTGGATGAGTACGTACTTCCGGATTTCCTGTTCCGCCTTAAGGAGCTGGATGTCAATTCCGGTCTGAACCACTGCGGTAACGGAGAGTCCTATATGATGACCCTTAAACTCTATCAGGATACAGCGGCTAAGAACGCACAGGAGATTGAAAAGTACTGGGCAGCAGGCGATATAAAAAATACCACCATCAAGGTTCATGCGCTAAAGAGTACTTCCCGCGTGATAGGAGCGCTTGAGCTTGGAGAGTTTGCCGCAAGGCTGGAAAAAGCCGGAGACAGGGGAGATGTGGAGACCCTTGAAAAGGAGCTGGGGGAGCTTATCTCAAGGTACAGGAATCTGGCAAAGGAGCTTGAACCTCTGAGTGGCAAAGCGGAAGATGAAAGGGAGGATGACAGACCGTTTATAGATAGCGGGGCTTTGGGAGAGTTTTACAAAAACCTTGGAGAATTCTGTGAAAACTTTGACTTCGACAGCGTAGTTAATCTTGTCGAATCCCTGGCTGGTTACAGGATACCTGATGATGAGGCAACACGGGTTGACGCAATCAGGAAAGCTGTGGATAATTATGATTATGAGATGATACCGGGGATACTATCCGGGGAAATGGGATAAATATGGGAAACACTATACTTATAGTCAGCAGCGGCGTCGGCTTTATGGTTGAAGCGCTGGGTAGTAATCTGAGAAAAGAAGGCATCGAGACCGTATACTCGGAGCATCAGGTAAAGAATATCAGGGAAAAGAGAAAAGACAGCGATGTTATCCTACTTGTGGCGGGAGATTATGTATTCGACTCTCCGGAAGCTCTTGTATACCTTAAAGATATAACCGTTGACGAGGAGCGCCCTCTTTGCGCGATCGGCTATGATGAAGAAATGCAGGAAATCTACAAGTATATTCCCGAGAACCACTTCAAGCGGGTTTTCAAACGCCCCTTTGACGCGAAGTATATCGCGGAAGAGCTTAAAAGCGTCGCAGAGGAGGAAGAGGAAAACAAGCGAGGAAAGAAAGTGTTGCTTGTTGATGATGATACAACTTTCCTTAAAGTACTTCAGGGCTGGCTTTCCGATAAGTACAGAGTAACGGCGGTAAAGTCGGGAATGCAGGCGATAACATATCTTGCCAATCATTCACCTGATTTAATACTGCTCGATTACGATATGCCTATCACTCCCGGTCCGCAGGTTATGGAGATGATACGAAGCGAGTACAATGCGAAGGAAGTGCCTATCATCTTCCTTACCGGAAAATCCGACAGGGAAAGTATTATGAACGTTATGAAACTTAAGCCACAGGGCTATCTTCTTAAAGCTATGACGAGGGAAGATATTGTGGCTGCGGTGGATAATTATTTTCAGACACATAAATGGGATAATAACCTTTAGACGGAGGGTATGCCGATGAAAAAGACCTTAAGAGCGTTCTTTTCTTTGAGTTTGGCCGTTTTGCTTCTTCTCCCGGGTTGTGGCCGCGGTGAAAAAGCTGAAAAAGAATTTGTTCCAAAGTATGACACGGAAACTTCATTTTCGCTGACCGTTGCGGGCAGTTACGGAAATTTTGAGTCCCTTGAAGCTGAGTTTGAGCGTTTTTATGAGTATTATCCGAATGCAAGTCTTCAGTACGTTACGATGGACGATTACAACAACGTCATCTCCAAGGCTCTCATAGGCAATGAACCCCCGGATATTTTTACCACCACGGGTTCAATGGTCGGCAATGAAAAGTATAAGGATATGTTCGACGCTTGCGAGATTTTGTCGGATCCTTCTCTTGGCATTGATTATTCCTGCATCAGAAGCTCTCTTATAAGGACTAATGATTCAGGCGAGATATTGATGCTCCCGATATTTACAACATCTTACGGGATGCTTGTAAATATGGATATTTTTGAAAAGGAAGGCTTGAAGGTACCTAATAATTACGGAGAGCTTGAAGATGTTTGCAAAGCTCTGAAAAGTGCCGGATATGAATCGCCTGTTATGGGAGCTGACAGATTCAGTGGCCCGGGACTTTTCAATTGTTTTATTTATCCGATGTTTGCCTACGATGTCATAAACAGTGACGGTGCGGCCGATTCTCTTAATTCCTTTGAAGAGGGATCCGGGGAGATCATGCGACGCAGTCTTGATAGGCTTGATGAGTTTGTATCATCGGGAGGCATAGATGTTCAAAAATGCCGCGAGGAGATAACGGACGAGTATGACTCTGTGATAATGCGGTTTTTTGAAGGTGATGTTCCCATGATGCTCGCTACCGGAGATATAGTTTCAGGTACGGCAAAAAGAGAAAGCAGATCTGATGCTTTTTCCGCCAATCCTTTTAAATACAGATTTTTTACCGCTCCCTCGGGAGATGATGGCGGATATTTTATAAATTCCATCAGCATCTGTTTTTCTGTCAATAAAAACAGCAAAAATCTTGATATGGCGAATGAATTCATGAGGTTTCTTATAAGCAAGGGCGAGCTTGGAAACATGGCGGGCTTAAAAAGGCTTATCACACCTGTCGATGATTTTTCCTTTGACGAGGTTTATTCGGCTCTTGCGGATATACCTGATGATAGGAGCTTCAGCGACAAGGAAACGGGGCTTTTGGACCCGGCGGTCAGACAGTTTAGGGCTGCAATTTATGCTGTCGGAAACGGCAAAATGACAGTTGATGAGGCTATAACAGCGTACGGAAATATTCCGGAGGAGTAGACAGGAAATGACCGAGAGAATAGTTGTAGTTGATGATGACGCCATAATTCTTCGAGGTGCGGACAGCGTACTATCCGGAGCAGGCTTCAGGGTAACCTGTTTAAAGAGCGGTAAAATGCTGCTTGATTACATGGATAAGAATCCCGCGGATATGCTCCTTTTGGACATCAGAATGCCGGAAATGGACGGATTTGAGGCTTTGCAGGCGCTAAGGGACCGGGAAAGAGAAGCCTCCAAAAAGGCAACTCCCGTGATCTTTCTTACGGCCAACGACGACGGAGAGTCGGAGACAAGGGGACTATCTCTCGGCGCTATGGATTTTATCCGCAAGCCCTTTGTACCGGAGGCTTTAAAGCTCAGAGTAAGCAATCTTCTTGAACTTATAAAACTCCAAAACGACCTTCACAGGGAGGTTGAGAAAAAGACAGCGGAGCTGGAAAATCTTTCCGTTCACGTTGTTCAGGCCCTTGCGGAGGCGATAGATGCAAAGGACAACTATACAAACGGGCATTCTACAAGGGTTGCGGAGTATTCAAAAGAGATAGCGAAAAGGTACGGATATTCCCCCGAAAGGCAGGAGGAGATCTATATGATGGGCCTTTTGCATGACGTTGGAAAGATAGGAATTCCCGATGAGATCATAAACAAGCCCGGCAGGCTCTCCGATGAGGAATTCGCTATTATAAAAGAGCATCCCGAAAAGGGAGCGAAGATTCTTTCGAGCGTACCGGAGATGCCAAAGCTAGCAACGGGCGCAAGATGGCACCATGAAAGGTATGACGGAAGAGGGTATCCCGATGGCCTTAAGGGGGATGAGATACCCGAGGAAGCAAGGATCATCGCGGTGGCGGATGCTTATGACGCTATGACCAGCAGCAGAAGCTACAGAGAAAAGATGCCGGTGGAAAATGTCATAAGTGAGCTGAAAAAAGGGATGGGGACGCAGTTTGATGAGCGCTTCGCAAAAATCATGCTGGAGATGATTTAAGGTTGCGAAAAATGCCTCATAGGTGGATAATAGAAAGGCAGGGCTTTTATTCGAAGGCCTTGCCTTGAATAGTTTTAAGGAGCGCGAAATGGACTTTAATAAAATTACTGATCAAAGCAGACAGGCCGTGTCTGAGATACTTGAAAAGGCCGGACTGAAATCGGGTTCGATCTTTGTTATAGGATGTTCTTCAAGCGAGATTTTAGGAGACCAGATAGGAACAGCCACCAATCTTGATTCGGCAAATGCCGTTTTCGACGGGATCATTCCTCTTTTACAGGAAAGGGGTATCTTTGCGGCGGCGCAGTGCTGCGAGCATTTAAACCGTGCGCTTGTCGTAGAGCGCGAGGCGATGGAAAAGTACGGTTTTGAGCAGGTAAATGCGATTCCTCAGCCCAATCACGCAGGAGGAGCCTTCGCCACCGTTTGCTATCAGAGGTTTAAAGATCCCGTATTGGTTGAGAATATAATGGCAAAGGCTGACGCCGGAATAGATATCGGGGGAACGATGATCGGAATGCATATGCACTCTGTTGTCGTACCGATGCGTATCTCTCTTAGAAAGATCGGGGAGGCGCCCATTATCTGCGCAAGACACAGGCCTAAGTATGTGGGCGGACAGCGCGCGATTTACGATGAAAATCTTATGTAGAGACAGGAGAATGTGATGAAAGTCAAAGTTTTTATCGACGGAAGCGAAGGAACAACAGGACTCAGGATTTTTGAGCGTTTCGAGGGAAGAGACGATATCGAGCTTTTAACGATTCCTTCGGAGCTTAGAAAAGACCCGGATACCGTAAAAAAGTACATCAACGAATCGGATATCACATTCCTTTGCCTGCCCGATGCGGCAGCGATCGAAGCTGTTTCGATGGTTGAAAATGAGAATGTTACCATTATCGATACGTCAACAGCTCACAGAACAGAAGAGGGCTGGGCTTACGGCTATCCCGAGCTTTCTTTGGAGCACAGAAATAAGATCAAAAACGGAAAAAGAATTGCCGTGCCCGGTTGCTACGCTTCGGGGTTTATAACCATTGGCTATCCACTTTTAAGCGCCGGGATTCTTCCCGCGGATTATCCCGTTTCGATATTTGCCGTTTCGGGATACAGCGGAGGCGGAAAGAAGCTTATAGCCGCTTATGAAGAAGAGGGTAGGGATAAAAAGTTTGACAGCGCAAGAATGTACGCCTGGGGGCAGACCCACAAACATCTCAAAGAGATGAAAAAGATAACCGGGCTTTCAAAAGAGCCCCTCTTTTGCCCTATGACTACCAATTACCACAGCGGAATGGTTGTTCAGGTGCCACTTTATACGGATATGCTTAAAAAGAAAATGTCTCCGGAAGAGATAAGGGACTTTTTCGCAGAGTACTACGAGGGCGAGAAGTTCATTAAGGTAATGCCTTTCGGAGCAGACGCTGAGGCGGGCGGGGCGCTATTTTCCGATGCCTGCGCCGGATGGGACGGAATAGAGATCTTTGTTACCGGAAATGAGGAGAGAGTCGTAGTTGCCACAAGATTTGATAACCTCGGAAAAGGTGCTTCAGGTGCCGCAATTCAGTGCATGAATATAGTACTTGGATGCGATGAAGCTAAGGGACTTAATCTGTAATTTAGGGGAAGATATGGATACATTAAAAGAATATGCATTTTTGCCGACGGAAAAGTACGTAAAACCCCTCGGAAGAAGCTTTATGCTTGAAGACTGCAGAGTTTTAAGTCTCTCCGGAAGCGGGGTTGAATTTACTTATTTCGGCACAAAACTTGAAGTTTTATTTTACGGAGACAGTACGACAAAAGAAACGGATGGGCCCCTTCCCTGGCGCGATTTTGCCAGAGTTGCGGTTATCGTGGATGATATAAAGCTCCTTGATACTATGATCAAAAAGCCTGTCGAAAGATTTATTGTAAGGGGCGAGGATCCGTCTGAAGCCCCCGCAGAGCATACCGTAAGGATCCTTAAGCTTTCCGAGCCGAGGATGTCTACTGCGGGTCTTGGAGAAATCAAGGTTCTTGCCGGAGGAGAGCCTAAGCCCACGGCACTTTCGGATAAATATATTGAATTTATTGGGGATTCCATCACATGCGGCTACGGCGTCGACGCGCCAAGCGAGTGGTATCCTTTTTCAACCTATACGGAAAATGTTACCGAAGCTTTTTCTTACCTTACCGCAAAGAAATTAGGGGCTGATTACAGTATGGTTTCCTACAGCGGACACGGGCTTATATCGGGCTATACCGCAGACCCTGATGTGCCTAAGATAGAAGAGCTTGTTCAGCCTTATTACGAGATCTTTGCTTATTCCTACAATACTTTCAGAGGAATGCGCCTAGAGGAGCGAAAGTGGGATTTTTCTTCGGAGAGAAAGCCCGATACCATCGTCATCAATCTAGGTACAAATGATGACAGTTATGTGCAGGGGGATGAGAACAAGAAGGCGGCATTTTTGGAGGATTACGCAGAATTCTTGGAACAGGTTCATGAAGCTAATCCGGATTCACGTATTATTGTAGCATTCGGACTTATGGGGGACGCGCTCTTTGATACCGAAAACGAAGCTGTTTCTGAGTTTAAGGAGAAGAGCGGATTTGGCGATGTCCATATCTGCAGGCTTACGCCGCAGAATTTTGAAAAAAACGGATACGGAGCTGATTGGCACCCCGCAAAGGCATCTCACGAGACGGCGGCTGATGAGCTTAGCGCATTCATAAAGTCACTCGGAGGAAGATATGCTTTATAATGTTTTACCTTTTAATCCCGAATACACAACATTCATAGCAATGGGACTGGGATTTGTTATTACATTTTTACTTATGGAGTTTGCCGCAAAGTACCTGCCCAAGGACGGCGGAAGAGCTTTTGCGGTCGAGGGCGAAAAGTCTGCGGGCAAGCCCAGAGGAGCGGGGCTTTATTTCATAGCGGTTTTTGTTTTTGTATCCGCCTTGTTTTCACCGATGAATACGGAATACGGGTTTTACCTTGTGCTAATCCTTATCGCGATGATGACGGGATTTTTGGATGATGCGTCAAAGAGCCCCTGGGGCGAGTATTTAAAGGGGGCACTCGATCTCGTTGTGGCGATCCTTGTTGCAATCGTATTCTTGGTCAACAATTCATCCGAGATTACGCTGTCGCTATTCGATAAATCCTTTGTTATGCCAAAGGTTGTATACGGGATTTTAGCCGTTATTGTAATCTGGGCAAGTATAAACGTTACCAACTGCTCGGACGGAGTCGACGGACTCTCGGGAAGCGTGGGAATCATCTCGCTTCTCGGATTTTATTCCGTATTTTTTAAGAGCGGAGCTGCAAAGTCCTTTGCGCCAATGATCCTTATCCTTGTGGCTGCGATTGTGGCGTATCTTTGGTTTAACGCCACTCCCAGCAGGCTGATGATGGGTGATGCGGGATCAAGAGCCCTCGGGCTTTTTATCGCTATCTGCGCATTAAAGAGCGGAGATCCTTTTATCTTTATTCCGCTTGCGCTTGTATTTATCCTTGACGGCGGACTCGGCCTTTTAAAAGTATTTTTACTGAGATTTTTAAAGATCCATATATTGAAAAACGTTCGCACCCCTCTCCACGACCAGGTACGTAAGGTTTGGGGATGGAGCAATACTCAGTGTGTTTACAGATTCTGTATCATACAGCTTGTTATTTGTGCGGTAGTTTTCTTTTTGATCTAAGGAGTAGGAAATGTTTGATAAACTTACTAAATCGGATATAGCAAAGATGGAGGAGGAGATAGAACACCGAAAACTGGTGGTTCGTCCGAAGGCTTTGGAGGATGTCAAAGAGGCCAGAGCGCAGGGCGATCTCTCCGAGAACTTTGAGTATTATGCGGCTAAAAAGTTTAAAAACCAAAACGAAAGCCGTATCAGATATCTTGAAAAGATGATAAAGACAGCCACCGTCATCGACGATTCTTCGGCTGATGATGAGGTTGGTATGAACAATACCGTTACAGTAAGATTTTGCGACGACGGTAGCGAGGAGACTTTCAAGATCGTTACTACCGTTCGCGCCAATTCTCTCGAAAATCTTATCACCAACGAGTCGCCCCTTGGCAAAGCGGTACTTAAAAAGAAGGTGGGCGAGATAGCCCATGTAACGGTTAATGCAGATGTCAGCTATGATGTTGAGATCGTAAAGATCGAGAATACGGATGACTCCGGAGACGAGATCAGGGAATTCTAGTTTTTGTTGGTAGATTAATGAGTAAAGATTTAAGTAAAAAATACATACTTTTTGACCTCGACGGCACGCTTACGGATCCCAAGATCGGAATCTGTACCAGCGTGCAGTATGCGCTTCGGGCCTTTGATATAGACGAGCCCGATATAGATGTCTTAGAGCCCTTTATAGGGCCACCTCTTATAGACAGCTTTATGGAGTTTTACGGATTTTCCGAAGATGATGCAAAAAAAGCTGTTGAAAAATACAGGGAGCGTTTTTCTACCGTAGGGCTTTTTGAAAACAAAGTGTATAAGGGCGTGCCCCATATGCTGAAAAGGCTTAAAAAAAGCGGCTTTCACCTTGCGGTCGCGTCTTCAAAGCCTACGGTTTTCGTTGAGAAGATCCTGGACCATTTCAAGATAAGAAAGTATTTTGAGGTCGTGGTCGGAAGCAATCTCGACGGAACAAGGACCGACAAAAACGAGGTTATAGAGGAGGCGCTTAGGCAGCTCTTTAAGGGAAATCGTATTAACAAAGACCTTATCTATATGGTCGGGGATAGGAGATTTGACGTAGAGGGCGCGAAAAAGCAGGGAATCGAGAGCGTCGCAGTTCTTTACGGATACGGAGACTACGAGGAGTTTCTGGAATCACATGCGGATTATATAGTTTTTACGCCAAAGGATCTCGAGGAATTTTTGATGAGAGAGTCGGAGGAGTATAACGACGGAAGGATCTGCCGCCTGGGAGGAAACGGGTTTTCACCCTTTACTTTCAGGACTGTGATAACCGTGATCGGATGCTTCCTTCTTTTCTTTGCGGTAAGGCTTTTGACGGAGATTGTTCTATCGAGCGGTTTTGGGATACTGAGCCCGATCCTTCCCACCGGTATAAAGGCGTTTTTCTATTACGGTGCGGAGCCTAATCCAAACAGCGCCTTTTACATTGGAAACATAGGGACGATCATCTCCGGACTGGCATATGTTTTGGCGGCTCTTTCAATCCTGCCCTTCGCGATTTTAAGGATCAAAAAGACTTCGAGGGATATGTACCTTCTTCATCCCATGAATCCCACGCCGATTAAGATCATCTTAGGCGTGATATTCGTTACAGCATTTACGCTCGCTACGCAGATAGCGGCAATCCTTACCCAGGCGGCGGCTTCGTCTCAGTCCTACAGCGAGGTTGCCAGCGCGCAGTACAGCTGTCAGATTGCCGTCGGGCTTACCACGTATTGTCTTATCGCTCCGCTTGCGGAAGAGCTTCTTTTCAGGGGAATCATCTTCACGTCCTTCAGGCAGTATACTCCTGTATTTGTGGCGATACTTGCCTCGGGTGTTATTTTCGGAATTTACCACGGCAACATTGTTCAGGGCATCTATGCCTTTATCTTCGGATGTCTGATGGCTGTGGGATACGAATATTACGGGGTATTTTGGGCGGCTGTTATAATGCATTCATTGCAGAATCTGATCTCTTATCTGGGAACATATCTGTTTATGAACAATCGCTTTATCGTCAGCTGGCCTTTTGTGGGCGGTATGGCTGCTGTAGCTATTGCTGCGGCTGTTATGCTGTTTGTTAGTAAAAAGGGTAATAAGTAAACATGAAAATCATTCACACTGCCGACTTGCATTTAGATTCAAAACTCAGCAGATATTTTGATTCTGCAAAGGCTTCACAGCGCAGAAACGAACTTCTTCTTTCTTTTCAGAAGATGGTGGAATATGGCAGCACGGTCGGTGTCAGCGCTATTATCATTGCCGGAGACCTTTTCGATGTAAGAAAGATCTCTGCGACGGCACGGGATGCGGTCTATTCTTCTGTCGTAAACAACCCCGATATTGAGTTCTTCTATCTTAGGGGAAATCACGATGCGGATACTTTTTTAAATCAGATCACGGAAAAATACGGAAGTCTCCCTGAAAACTTAAAGATGTTTTCGGGAGACTGGACGTCGTATGTTCATACGGAAGGTGATGTAAGCGTTGTCATAACCGGCGCTGAGATAACAAAAGAAAACAATACCGCGCTGGTAGACTCCTTAAGCCTTGACAGAAAGCGCATCAACATTGTAACGCTCCACGGCCAGGAAGTCCCTACGGCGGGTAAAACGGATGCGGAAGTTATCCCACTTCCCATGTACAGAGACAGGGGGATTGATTATCTGGCCCTCGGGCATATTCACGCGCCGAAGATCGAAAAGCTGGACAGCCGGTGTACCTACTCCTACTGCGGATGTCTTGAGGGCAGAGGCTTTGATGAGGTGGGAGAGAGGGGGTTCAATCTTCTTGAAATTACAAACGACGGGATAAACGTAACTTTTGTTCCTTTTGCAAAAAGGACTGTTTTTGATATCTCCGTAGATGTATCAGATTGCGAGAATTCAGGGGATGTAATAGCTGCGGTCCGGGATTTTGCTTCTTCAAAAGGCATCGCCGACAAGGATATGCTTAAGGTTAGGCTCTCCGGTAAGGTGCCTTTGGATACAGAGTTTGATCTAAACTATATAACGCAAAATCTTTCGGAGGAGTACTTTTTCATAAAAGTACTGGACGAGACGGAGAGTCTTATCGACTTTGAAAGTTTTGCTTTCGACAAGTCTTTAAAGGGTGAATTTGTCAGGCTTTTAAAGAAGGAAGCAGAAAAGGGCACTATAAGCGAGGAAGAGGCTGCGGATTGCATCGCTATGGGGGTTAGACTGCTTATGGGGGAGGAAAAGCTTGTATGATCATAAGGAAGATAAATATCGAGAACTTCGGAAAGCTTAGCAATCTTAATATGGAGTTTGAAAGCGGCGTCAATTCCATCCTCCGGGGAAACGGCTGGGGAAAGACCACGCTCGTTTCCTTTATCAGGGTAATGTTCTACGGATTTGACGGAGAGAGCAAGAAGAAAGCGTTAAGGGAGCGGGAGCGAAGCTTTTTCAGACCCTGGAACGGCGGTGTATACGGCGGCAGTATCGAGTTTAGCGCCGGCGGGAAGGATTACGTCCTTACAAGGACATTTGCCGCTACAGCAAAGGGAGATACCTTTGATTTAAGAGATGCTCTAACCGGTATAAGGAGCGAGGATTATGATGCGGATAATCTCGGAACGGGGCTTTTTGGCGTAGACAGCGAGTCCTACAAAAAGACAAGTTATATTGACCATACGGCAGTTAAGTACAGCGGCGTCGGAAGTGATGTCGGATCGAGGGTAAGCCGTACGCCACAGGCCGATGATATTGCCAATTTCGACAAGGCGCAGGAGCTTATCAAAGATTATCTCAATTCCTATTCGCCCACAAGAGCTACGGGAAATCTGCATAAGCTTAAAAAGGAGATTTCAGACCTTGAGATAGCTATAAAGGATAAGGCAAGAGTTGAAGAGGGCATCTCCTTTGAAAAGCAAAGGCTTTCAGAACTTTTGAAAACCGAGGAAAACTTAAAAAAGTCCCGCAAAAAACTTGAAGAGGAAAAGCGTGCCATCGCATCCGATAAGGAAAAGGCTATAAACGCCGGTCTGTACGCAGACAAAGTAAAGGCAAGGGACGAAAGAGAGGAAAGTCTTAAAAAGGCTCTCAGTGACTTAGGAGAAAGAGTTCCCAAGGAAGCAGATATAGATGCTCTTGAGGAGAAATTATCTCAAAGACAGGCTCTTTTGGTAAAGGAAAGCGCCCTGAGCGAAAAGAGATATGATGAGCGTTTTGAAAGGCTTTCCCGCAAATATGGAGAGAGCAATATATCCTCGGAAGACATCTTAGTCCAAACCGGGGTTATGAAGGAAATAAGAGAGCTTAACGCAAAGGTTTCTTCACTTGAAGAGAATATAAGAGAAAAGAAACAAAGCAGAAGCGAGATTATCGAAAAGAACAGCGCAGCGCAGTATCTTGCGGATGCGAGGGCTGAAAAATCCCAAAAGACCGGGAAGGCGCTTGTAATCGCAGGTATAGTCTTAATGGCAGCAGCGGCCGTAGCCTTCGGTATCACATATTACTTTTTCGGTTTTGAAAGGGTACTTTTTATTGCCCTTGAGGCCGCGGTATTTGTTTTAGGTTTGATTCTTTTGATAACCGGTCTTATAAACAAAGGCAAGGCAGCAGGTATCAAAAACGCTGTCAGCTTTGAGGACACGGACAGCTTTGAAACAGAGATAGAGTCTTTATCCGAAAGGATTGCGGGATATGAGGATGAAATCCGTCAAAAAGAAAGTGGGGTAAGGGACTTTCTCTCCGGCTTCGGTGTGGATTATTCAAGAGCTGACGCCGAGGAAATCCTTTACAGGATGAAAGCGGAGCTTTCTGAATACAGGGAAAAGCTTGAATCCGAGAAGGCTTCCTTAGGACAAAAAGATGCCCTTACTTCCGAGAGAGAAGCTTTAGAAGAACAGATAAAAGATCTTTGCGAAAAGGTTGGACTTGGCGCTGATGCTTTCACCGAAGGTGAAAACATAAAAGAAGCTTTGCGTACTTTGCAGGAGAAGATCGCGCTCTATGGGCATGAAGCAAGAGAATTCGAGACTGCCAAAAAGCTTTGCGAGGATTATCTGTCCGAGCACCCGGAAGCTATTGAAAGCTTTTCGTTTGATGTTGCCGCATCCGAGGAGAGATTAAGGGAAATAGATTCGGAAGAGAGTTCTATTATCGAGAAGCTTGATGATATTTCCTCGGAAAAAAATTCGTCAAAGCGGAAGATAGCCGACCTTTACGAGAGAGAGGAAGTTATTGCGGCTGATGAAGAGCGTCTCATTGGACTCAGGGAAGATTTCGAGGCAGAGAGCAAAAGATACAAAATTGTGTCTGCGACTTCGGAGTATCTTACAAAAGCAAAGGATATGCTTATAGCCGGATATATGGAACCCTTAAGGTGTTCATTTGAGAAGTATTATGATATACTGAAAAAAGGTGGCGAAAACGGTGAAGGCTCTGCATTTATCATAGATTCGGCTCTCGGAATACAGAAAAAAGAAATGGGCGCGTACAGGCCGGTGGAGGCCTTAAGCGACGGACTTTCGGATATGACCGGACTATGTATGAGAGCGGCCCTTTTGGATGTAATGTATGAGGGAGAAAAGCCCGTTATCATTATGGATGATCCTTTTTCAAATCTTGATGAAGAGAATCTGAAATGGGGATACGGATTTCTCGCTTCTCTCGCCAAAAACTACCAGATCATATATATGACTTGTCATGCAGACAGGACAGAAAACCAGAATCACGGAGCAAAAGTATGAAGAAAAAATTAGTCAGCTTATTATTAACAGTAGTTTTGACCGCGTCTCTTTGCGCTTGTGGTGCCAAGGATGCGCCGCAGGACGCAGTTGGCGATGCACAGACAGGCACAGAGACTGAGGTCGTAACAGATATTGAAGGAGCGGAAGATAAAGAAGAAATAGCGGAAGAAAATGCGCAGGACGCATCCGAAACCTCTTCGGAGGAAAGTAAGGAACAGGCCGCTCCCACACTTGAAACGGCTCAGCCCGGAGACGTTGTCGACGGAATCGTAAAGGTTGCAAAGAGAGCACCCCTTGAGATTCCCGATAATGAAGCTCTTTCTTTTATAAGAGACTTAGAGATCGGCTGGAACCTCGGAAACACCTTCGATGCCAGCGAGTGCACCTGGCTTAGCGACGAGATGGGATATGAGACCGCATGGTGCAACGCAAAGACTACCGAGGGTCTTATTAAAGAGCTTAAGAATGCAGGCTTTAAGACCATCAGAATCCCTGTGTCATGGCACAACCATATCGACGAAAACTACAATATCAGCAAAGCCTGGATGGACAGAGTCGAGGAAGTAGTCGGCTGGGCCCTTGCTGAGGATATGTATGTGATCATCAACATCCATCACGACAACACAGAGCAGTACGAGTATCCTTCGTATGCAAAGCTGGATCAGTCAAAAGCTTATGTTACAAAGATCTGGTCTCAGATCGCAGATAGATTTGCGGATTACGATGAACACTTAATCTTCGAGACCATGAATGAGCCCCGTCAGGTTGGTACAAACAACGAGTGGTGGATTGATGTTAATTCCGACCTCGGAAAAGAGTGCATGGACTGCATCAATCAGTTAAACCAGGCAATCGTAGACACTATCCGCGCTAACGGAAAGGGATACAATACTTCCAGATATATCATGGCGCCCGGATATTGCGCATCTCCCGATTATGTTATCGCTGATGATTTCAAGCTTCCCGATGACTCAAAGGCTACCGCGGAAAACAGGATCATCGTTTCTGTTCATGCGTACACCCCTTACAACTTCGCTTTGAATCAGGGTGACGGTTCTACAGATGTTTTTGCAATCAAGGGCAAGAAGGGAACCGAGGATATCGACTACTTTATGAAGAATCTTTATGAGAAGTTCGTATCTCAGGGTATACCCGTTCTTATCGGCGAGTTCGGCGCTCTTGATAAAGACAATACCGAATCGAGAATGCAGTTCGCGGCATACTATACCTACACAGCAAGACATTACGGTATGACCGCTCTTTTCTGGGACAACAATGCTTACAAGACAAACGGTGAGAATTTCAGACTTATCGACAGAAGCTCCCTCACCTGGATCTTCCCTGAGATTGTCGATCAGATGATGTATTACTGCGGATCCGAGGAATAAAAATGCAGAAGTTTTTTACTGACAAAAACAGTAGATACGCGAGCGTAAGAAGAGGACTGGAGATAATCATGGTCCTCATTCTTGCGCTCTATCCTTTAAGACATATTCATATCGGTCTTGATCTTTGGGATGTGGGATATAACTACGCCAATTTTGAATACATGGGAACAGAGTCCATGGATCCAATGTGGCTTTTTTCCACCTACCTTGCTACGGCCCTTGGCCATCTGTTTACTTTCCTGCCCTTCGGAAAGACTCTTTTGGGCCTCAATCTTTATACATCCCTTACGATCAGTTTCCTTGCCGTGATGGGATATATATTCTTTACGAGAAGGCTTAAATATCCGGCTTTTGTCATTTTTATCGGCGAGTTTATCGCCATAAACATGTGCTGGTGTCCTACGGCGCTTTTGTACAACTATCTTACGTTTATACTTATGAGCGCCGGGATCATAAACATCTTTTTAGGACTTGAGAACGGCAAGTACCGTTATCTTTTTGTCGCCGGGGTATTCTTGGGATTAAACGTATTTGTGCGTTTTTCAAACCTTCCCGAGGCCGCGCTTATCCTTGCTGTCTGGGCGTACGGAATACTGGAACTTATCGAGAGATTAAAGGATGAATCCCTTGGAAAGCGCCAGAGGAGGCGTGAGAGAATAGATTTCTTAAAGCGCACGGGTATGCGTACTCTTTTCTGTATTTTGGGATATGCCGCATCGGTGCTGGGAATGCTGCTCTTTATGACGGTAAGATACAGTCTTGACGATTATGTAACAGGTATAAAACGTCTCTTTGCCATGACTGAGGATAACAGCGGCTATACCCTTTATTCGATGCTGTATTCTCTTTTTGAGGCCTACAGATATAACCTTAAATGGCTTGCTATTATGATGGCTGCATTGTTTGTCGGATCTATACTTTTGACTGCCGGTAAAATGCTTGATGCCCATCTTGGCTTTAAGAGAGTTAAGGGCAAGGTATTCCAGAGGTTTACATTTACCGGCCTTATGTACTTTATCTTTTTGATCATCGGAGGCGGTTTTGTATATCTGCTTTGCGTTCTTAAGTGGGGAGAGGGAACGTACTCAAGATTCGGCGCAGGTCCTTTAAATGAGTATCTTTCGATAATCGTTCCCTCGGCTGTCTTTACGCTGATAATCGCTCTTTGGAGCCTTGGGGTGATATTTAAGCCCGGAGAAGCAAGGACGGAAAAGCTCCTTGCCGGACTTTTCTTTTTGACTATTTTTATTACACCTATCGGCTCTAACAACGGACAGCTTTCAACAATCAATAATATGTTCCTTGTAGTTCCCTGGTTTATGTACAGGGTATGGAAACTGCTTAAGCGTGAAGAGCCGGAAGCGCTTATTATAAAGGTTTTCAGACGGGAACATAAAGAAATGAGCAATAAGGACCTTTCAATTGCTATTGTCAGAAGTTACCATTCATATCTGCCTCTTAAGGTTATTGTATTTTTGGTAACTGCTCTTTGCTGTGTGAGGTTTATCGCTTTCGGCTGGGGATTTACTTTTGCCGAGGCTAAATGCGTCGAGAATCCGGTGGCATCTCTTGATGATAGCTACAGCGTCCTTAAGGGCATCAGAATGTCGCCGGAAAAGGCGGAGAATATAAAAGGACTTATGGACTATGTTAAAGGTGCCGGATACAGCTCGGATAAAGAGCTTATAACATACGGTTACATCCCGGCGCTCTCGTTTTATTTACAAATGCCTTCGGCTTTTAATCCCTGGATCGATCTTGGATCCTATAATTATGCTGTAATGCAGGAAAATCTTAATGCTCAGCTTTCCGAAAAGGAAGGAAATATGCCGCTTTTGATACTTGGCGCGCATCTTGCCAAGTACGTGGACGGCGTAAACGATAAAAAGGATTATGCCGAGATCACGGATGGTAAGTTTAAGATAATTATGAGTTATATTGAATCGGGGGAATACGAATTAGTATACCAAAACGATTTGTTTGCGGTGTTAGAAAGTGACAGATGACAGTAAATTCCAAATTCATATATCGGTGAGAGGGCTTGTCGAGTTCCTGCTTAGAAGCGGGGATATCGACAGCAGCTCAGCCTCCGGATCCCAGCTTTCGGCTATGCAGGAAGGAAGCAGGATACACCGTTTGATACAGGGGAAAATGGGGCCCGATTACAGGGCGGAAGTTCCCCTGTATTTTTCGTACGAAAATGAAGATTACAGCCTCCTTTTAGAGGGAAGAGCAGACGGTATCATTGATACGCAGGAAGGCATTACCATTGACGAGATAAAGGGCACCTACAGGAAACTGGAATATATGACTGAGCCCGTACCGGTGCATGTTGCCCAGGCGAAATGCTACGCCTACATGTACGGCATAGATAAAGATGCCCCTGAAATCAGAGTAAGGATAACGTATTGTAATCTGGAAACGGAAGAGATCCGCTATTTCTATCAGGATTACGACTTTGAAGAGTTAAAAGACTGGTTTGAAGGACTTTTGGAAGAGTACCATAAATGGGCTCTTCTTAAGTGCAGACACTATATTGAAAGACAGGAATCTATAGCCGGATTGCAGTTTCCTTTTGAGTACCGAGAGGGTCAAAAGGAACTTGCTACCCAGGTTTATCAGACCATAGCCGGAAAAAGAAAGCTCTTTTTGGAGGCTCCAACGGGCGTAGGAAAGACTGTTACAACGATTTTTCCGGCTGTAAAAGCTATCGGAGTAGGTAAAGCGGAGCAATTATTTTATCTAACAGCCAAAACAATCACGCGTACAGTAGCCTCCGATACTATAGATATACTCAGAGAAAAGGGGCTTGTTTTCAGAAGCATCATCATAACGGCAAAGGAAAAGATCTGTTTTAAAGATAAGCCTGAGTGTAATCCGGGAGCCTGTGAGTACGCCGAGGGGCACTACGACCGGGTAAATGAGGCATTATACGATATGCTTTCAAACGAGGACGGATTATCGAGAGCTGTAATAGAAAAGTACGCGATAAAGCACAGAGTATGCCCTTTTGAGCTTTCACTGGATGCGTCACTTTTTGCCGACGGTATAATCTGCGATTACAATTATGTATTTGATCCCAATGCGAAGCTTCAAAGATTCTTTGCCGACGGGGTTACCGGCAGTTACCTTTTCCTTATAGATGAGGCGCATAATCTTCTTGAAAGAGGACGAGAAATGTATAGCGCACATCTCGTAAAAGAAGATTTTATGTCACTTAAGAGGGAACTCAAAAGGACAATAGTGTCGGAAATGGCCGCAAGAAGTAAACATAAATCCATTGAAGGACAGTTGTTATTAGATTTAGAATCTGCCGATAAAGCTGATAAAATCGCGCTTATCGAGGAAACGACATCAAGCGCCGAAACGGACGCGGATTTAGATGAAAAAAATGAACTGACGGATAAACTGACAGCGGAAGTGACAGCTGAGTCGACACTCGATACGTTGTATTTTTCATCGGGAAAGAAAGACAGGCATCTGGCGGAGAGCATCCTTGTTAAAAAGGGGTATGCAGATAAGATGATCGCCCTGCTTGAAAAGTGCAATAAGGTTTTGCTTGATATGAAGCGGGAGTGCGATACGCCTCGCGTTATAGATGAAATTGACGACTTTGTAAAGCCTCTAAACAGACTTTACGCCACCATAAGCGATTATCTTGAGGAAAGGGAGAAGAAAAAGCCTGAGGCGGCAGATGAGATACTGGACCTTTTCTTTGAAATATCTCATTTCCTCAATATGTATGAAAATATAGATACAAACTACGTAAAATATACCCAGATGCAGGACGACAATACTTTTATGGTAAAGCTGTTTTGCGTAAATCCTGCGGATAATCTGAAAGCCTGTATGCATAAGGCGGTAAGCACGATCCTTTTCTCCGCTACATTTTTGCCTATTCAGTACTATAAAAAGCTCCTCGGAGGAGAGGAGCAGGATTATGAAGTATATGCAAAAAGCGTGTTTGATCCTGCAAACAGGGGAATCTTTATTGCTGATGATGTTACCAGTAAATACACCAGACGTTCGAAAGAAGAGTTCTACCGTATAGCGGAGCATATTAAGAGTGTTGTGCAAGCCAGGGAGGGAAATTACATTGTCTTTTGCCCTTCTCACGCCTTTATGCACAGTGTTTATGATATTTATACGGAATATATGGCCGATAATTCGGAGACCTGTGTGCTGCAGCTTGAGAATATGTCAGAAGAGGACAGGGAAGATTTCCTCAGCCTTTTTGAGACTGAGAAACGCTTAACGGCATTTTGCGTCCTTGGCGGCATATTCAGCGAAGGGATAGACTTAAAGGACGATAGACTTATAGGGTCCGTGATAGTGGGGACGGGCCTTCCTTCGGTATGCTTTGAAAGAGAGATTTTAAAAAGGCATTTCGACGAAGAAGGCGACGACGGGTTCGATTACGCCTACAGATTTCCGGGAATAAACAAAGTACTTCAGGCGGCGGGCAGAGTTATAAGAACAGAGAGCGACAGAGGGGTTATTGCGCTTTTAGACGAGAGGTTTATGCAAAACAGCTACCGGAATCTTTTCCCGATGGAGTGGAAGGACATAAAAAAGGTTAATGTAAGAACAATTGGGAAAAATGTTGAAAGGTTTTGGGAGGGATAAAAAATTTTTTACCTTATTTTGTTGACATAATACGACTGAAAACACATGATATTGTGGTTTTATATCTTTGGATTATGTAAACGCAGTCGGAGTAATTTTGATGTCATTTATGCAGGTTTAGCAAAAATGACAAAGAATTTTTGCAATTTGTGACATTATTGCCAAATGTGGATAACTTTGTGGATACTGTGGATTTATTCCGAAAAACACAGAGTTTATAATGTGGATTACTGACATGACTTTTATACAGACATACTAGTGTCATACCAAAAAAATGAAAGAGCGAGGGTGTCGGTAATGATTTGGAACTGCAAGAATTATGTAACTTAAAATATGTGGTAAAAACAGTTAACATAAAAGACAAAAAACTGCACTGATTTCCAAAAAAATTACATGTATACTTTTTATCTGTTTTATGGGAAAATAAGTATATAGGTTGGAAAAAGGAGGATTTTGCGATATGTGGGCTTTTGAGAGCGTATTTTATCAGATTTATCCGCTGGGCTTTTGCGGAGCTCCCTTTGAAAACGACGGTAAGCCGGAAAGCCGTATTTTAAAGGTTATTGACTGGATACCCCATTTAAAGAAACTTGGGATTAATGCTGTATATTTTTCTCCCGTATTTGAATCGGATACCCATGGATATAATACCCGTGACTATAGAAAAATCGATTGCAGGCTGGGTACAAACGAAGACTTTGCCCTTGTTTGCAAAAAACTTCATGAAAACGGCATAAAAGTTGTCTTAGACGGTGTGTTTAACCACGTTGGACGAGGCTTTTGGGCCTTTCGAGACGTCCTTGAAAAGAGAGAGAATTCTCCTTACGTAAGCTGGTTTTCAAGGATAGCATTTGACGGAAATTCCAATTATAACGACGGCCTTTGGTACGAAGGCTGGGAAGGAAATTACGACCTTGTTAAGTTAAACCTCGGAAATGAAGATGTTGTAAGACATATTTTAGAAAGTGTTGAGGGCTGGGTTAAAGAGTTCGATATAGACGGACTGAGGCTTGATGTGGCATACTGCTTAAGCGATGAGTTTTGCAGACGCTTAAGGGGCTTTTGCGACGGTCTTAAGGAGGATTTCTTCCTTGTAGGCGAGGTACTTCACGGAGAGTACGGAAGGATGCTTCAGGCCAAGAATCTTCACTCGCTGACCAATTATCAATGCTATAAGGGCTTGTATTCAGCCTTTAACAGTTATAATATGTTTGAGATCGTTCATTCTCTTGCAAGGCTTTTTGGACCTGAGGATTGGACGGTCGCCAGAGGAAGTCATCTTTTCAGCTTTTGCGATAACCATGATGTTACAAGGATTGCCTCGATACTTGGTAATGAGAAGCATTTGCCTCTTGTTTACGCTTTAGTATTCGGAATGCCGGGCATTCCTATCGTGTACTACGGAAGCGAATGGGGGGCTAAAGCGAGAAAAGAAGATGGGGATCCGGCATTGCGAGCCTGCTTTGACAGCCCTGTTTGGAACGAACTTACGGACTTTATATCGAAACTATCAGAGGTCAAGAAGAATTCTAAGGCCTTAAATTACGGAGATTTTAAATATCTTCATCTTACGAACAGGCAATGCATTTTGCAAAGATATTATGACGGCGAGAGGGTCCTTGTAGCTATAAACTGTGATGAGAATCCTTATACAGCTCATTTTGATGCGGGATGCGGTAAAGCTGTAGACCTTCTTACCGGAGCAGAGCATGACTTCGGCGGAGGCAGCGAAATGGCGCCCTATAGCGCATATTACTGGAAGTGTGAATATTAAATATCGGGAGGTATTAAATTATGTCAAAAGAAGAATGGAAAGAGAGCGGCAAAGAACTCGGCCATGCTTTTAAGACCTTTGGAAAAACTTTTATCCGTTCCGCTGAGACTACTACAGATAAGGTTGTTGATTGGGCGGACGATGTTACCGGAAATGATAATAAGGATATTGTTCAGCCTCAGCCTAACAGCACGGTATACAGTGATGGAAGCTGGAAGAAGGTCGGCAAGGAGCTTGGAAGCGGATTTGCCGGTATCGGAAAGACGATGCTTCATACCGTAGGAATCGGAGAGGGCAATAAGCCTGAGGATAAGAATACGGATAGCGGAGAGAATTAGTCTGACAAAGCATTTTGCAAGTGAATTAAAACAAAATCAAAATGCAATAATAAAAGGCACCCGAGGGGGTGCCTTTTCGCGCTTTATAAGCTTGTTATATTAAATAACGGAAGCTTTTAAATCTGTTAGTTTAATGAAAGGGGATCGATTCCCTGCTCCTGCTGCTTCATAGCGCGTACCTTGGTTGAAAGACCAAAGAGGTTGATGAAGCCTTCAGCGTCATGGTGGTCGTAGAGATCACCGGTTGTGAAGGAAGCAATGCTCTCGTTGTAGAGAGAGTAGGGTGAAGTTGTTCCGGCCTTGATGATATTGCCCTTGTAGAGCTTAAACTTAACTTCGCCGGTAACATACTTCTGAGTTGACTCGACGAATGCCTGCTCTGCTTCGCGAAGAGGGCTGAACCACTTTCCTTCGTAAACGAGGCTTGCAAACTTTCCGCCCATCTCTTTCTTGAAGGCATAGGTATCGCGGTCGAGGATAAGCTCTTCGAGCTGGTTGTGTGCCTCCATAAGGATTGTTCCGCCGGGGGTCTCGTATACGCCGCGGCTCTTCATACCAACTACACGGTTCTCAACGATATCGATGATACCGATTCCGTGCTTTCCGCCGAGCTCATTGAGCTTTCTGATGATATCGGAAACCTTCATCTTTTCACCGTTTACGCTCTTTGGAACGCCGGCTTCGAAGGTCATAGTAACATACTCGCCCTGATCGGGAGCTTTCTCGGGGGTTACGCCGAGTACGAGAAGGTGATCGTAGTTGGGCTCATTTGCAGGATCCTCGAGCTCGAGTCCTTCATGGCTGATATGCCAGATGTTACGGTCACGGCTGTAGGAAGAGTCTGCTGAGAAAGGAAGGTGGATACCATGCTGCTTGCAGTATTCAATCTCAGACTCACGTGAATCCATTGTCCACTTTTCGTTTCTCCATGCTGCGATGATCTTAAGATCGGGAGCAAGGGCCTTGATTCCGAGCTCGAAACGGATCTGGTCATTACCTTTTCCGGTAGCGCCATGGCAGATAGCGGTAGCGTTTTCTTTACGTGCGATCTCTACAAGTTTCTTTGCAATAAGAGGTCTTGCCATAGAGGTTCCAAGGAGATATTTGTTCTCATATACGGCACCTGCCTGTACACAGGGAACAATGTAATCATCACAGAACTCATCGGTAACATTCTCGATATAGAGCTTTGAAGCTCCGCAGCTTTTAGCACGCTCTTCGAGTCCGTCGAGTTCTTCTCCCTGACCGCAGTCAACGCAAACGCAGATTACTTCATAATCGAAGTTTTCTTTTAACCAGGGGATAATGGCGGTGGTATCAAGTCCGCCGGAGTAAGCTAAGATAACCTTTTCTTTCATATTTATTTGCCTCCGTTTAGTGATAGAAAGTATCTAAATGCTACTATACAACTAAGAAGAAACAAACGCAAGATAAAAAAGTAAATTTTTGGAATAAATATTCGAACAATTCTTGAATAATTCAAAATTATATGCATAAATATACATAAATAAAATTTTGAAGTGCATAAAAATAAAAAATGGTGGACAAAATTTTTAAAAGTGTTATTCTATAGAAGCAAGTGCATTAATCAAATCAAAAATGCAAGAAAGCAGGTAGTAAAATGAGCTTTTCCATACGCCTTATGACAAAAGAAGATTATGAAGGGGTAAGAGCCCTTTGGATGACGATCCACGGATTTGCCATCAGAAGCATCGACGACTCGAAGGAAGGCGTTGACAGATTTATAGACAGAAATCCGCATACATCTGTTGTTGCCGTATCCGATAAAGGCGAGATAGTCGGAGCGATACTTTGCGGACATGACGGAAGAAGAGGATGTCTTTATCATGTTTGTGTCAGGGAGGACTTCAGGCGAAAGGGTATCGGAAAAGAGATGGTTGTCTTTTGCATGAATGCTCTTAAGGCAGAAGGGATAAATAAGGTCAGCCTTATTGCCTTTACTAAGAATGATATAGGAAATGCTTTCTGGAACTGCATAGGGTGGACTAAGAGACTTGATCTTAACTACTACGATTTTACGTTGAACGAGGCTAATATTACTGCATTCAACAGTTAGGATAAAGCAAAGAAACATAAAACATAAAGAGGTATGGTTATGAAAGAGATAAAAGGCGGAGTTACATCACCAAAAGGATTTAAGGCGGCGGATTGTGCTGCGGGAATAAAATATCAGGGAAGAACGGATATGGCTATGGTTTCAAGTGACGTACCCTGCGACTGCGCCGGAACCTTTACAAGCAATGTTGTAAAGGCTGCCTGCGTACAGTGGGATATGGATCTTGTTTACTCCGGAAGAAAGATGCAGGCGGTTGTGATAAACTCCGGAATCGCTAATGCTTGTACCGGAAAGGAAGGCTTTGAAGCCTGCGAAAAGACTGCAAAAGCAGTGGAAAAGTACGCTAATATACCGGCGGATACCGTTGCCGTGGCTTCTACCGGAGTTATCGGAATGCAGCTCCCGGTAGAAAAGCTTACCGCGGGAGTAGAGGCTATGTCGGGGACTCTTGACGGCAGCACAGAGGCCGGAACAGCCGCGTCAAAGGCTATTATGACTACTGATACGGTAAATAAGGAGATTGCCGTTACTTTCGAGGCGGACGGAAAGACCGTAACCTTAGGAGGTATGAGCAAGGGATCCGGTATGATCCATCCCAATATGTGTACGATGCTGGGATTTTTAACTACAGACCTTTCAATCGAAAAGTCCCTTTTACAGGAAGCCTTGAGCGATGTTATAAAGGATACCTTCAATATGATAACCGTTGACGGAGATACATCCACCAATGACACATTGCTCATTATGGCGAATGGCCTTGCGGAAAACAAAAAGATCTCAGAAAAAGATAACGACTATTATTCATTCAAAGAAGCTCTTTTCTACGTATGCAGATATCTGGCAAGAAGGATGGCTTCGGACGGAGAGGGAGCTACAAAACTCTTTGAGGCGAAGGTCGTAAATGCCAAAACCAAGGAGGACGCAAGAACTCTTTCAAGAGCCATCGTAGGTTCAAATCTTTCTAAGGCGGCCATCTACGGATGCGACGCCAACTTCGGACGATTCCTTTGCGCTATGGGCTACTCCGGCGCAAAATTTGACCAGACAGACGTAGAGCTTTTCTTTGAGAGCAAGGCCGGAAGGCTTCAGGTTTTCGACAAGGGTACTCCTCTTGATTTTGACGAGGATTTCGCAGTTAAGATAATGAAAGAAGACGAAGTTACGGTATTTGTGGATATGCATGAAGGAAGCGAGGAGGCTACTGCCTGGGGATGCGACCTTACATACGATTATGTCAAGATAAATGCAGATTACAGATCGTAATTTTTGAGGCTTATATTAAGGATATTTAATCATATAGAAATTGAAGAAACGGCAGATTTCTGATATTATAAAATTTACGGGACTTGGTTTAGTCCCCGAGCTTACAAGGAGAGAAAAAATGGCACAGGATATGCAGGAAGTCATGAAAAAGGCAGAAGTCCTTATCGAAGCACTTCCCTACATTCAAAGATTCAATCGTAAGATCATTGTTGTTAAATACGGCGGAAGCGCTATGGTGGATCCGGAGCTTCAAAAGAATGTCATTAAGGACGTTACCCTTTTAAAGCTTGTCGGATTTAAGCCTATAATCGTTCACGGAGGCGGCAAGGAGATCAGCCGCTGGGTCAGCAAGGTCGGAAAGGAAGCTCAGTTTGTCAACGGACTTCGCGTTACCGATGAGGAGACGATGGAAATAGCCGAGATGGTTCTCGGAAGAGTAAACAAGAGCCTTGTTACTATGGTTCAGGAGCTTGGAGTTAAGGCTGTCGGAATCAGCGGTAAAGACGGCGGACTCCTTAATGTTACAAAGAAGCTTTCCGGCGGTCAGGATATAGGATTTGTGGGCGACGTTAAAAATGTCGACAGCAAGGTTTTGTACGATCTTTTGGACAATGATTTCCTTCCTATTGTGGCTCCTGTGGGTCTTGACGACGATTTCAATACATACAATATCAATGCGGACGATGCTGCCTGCGCTATCGCAAAGGCTGTAGGCGCCGATAAGCTGGTATTTCTTACTGATATAGAGGGGCTTTACAGAGATATCAACGACAAGAGTACCTTTATTTCACGTCTTACCGCTTCGGAGGCTGACGAACTTATAAGCGGTGGTATCATCGGAGGTGGTATGCTCCCTAAACTCGGAAACTGTACATCGGCCATCAGGGGCGGCGTAAGCAGAGTACATATCCTCGACGGCAGAGTACCTCACTGCCTGCTTCTTGAGATATTTACCAACGAAGGAATAGGTACAGCTATTCTTGCCGACAATGATAATCTTGCTGAGGTGAAATAAACTCATATTAGGGAGGTTTTATGGGTCAGCTTACCACTAATTTAATAAACGATGCAGAGGAAGCTTTGCTTCATACATATAACCGCTATCAGGTGGTACTTGATAAGGGTGAGGGAGTTTATCTCTACGATATAGAAGGCAAAAAGTACCTTGATTTTGTAGCCGGGATAGCTGTTTTTGCCCTGGGGTATTCAAACAGCGAATACAAAGAAACGATCAAGGCCCAGGCGGACAAACTTCTTCATACTTCAAACTATTATTATAATGTGCCTGCTATTTCGGCGGCAAAGAGATTAAAGAAGATGTCCGGCCTTGACAGGGTTTTCTTTACAAACTCCGGCGCCGAGGCAGTGGAAGGTGCGATAAAGGCGGCAAGAAAGTACGGCTATAACAAAGACGGAAGAACGGATCATGAAATAATCGCTATGAACCATTCCTTCCACGGACGTACTATGGGTGCCTTATCCGTTACCGGAAACAACCATTACCGTGACCCCTTTGAGCCGGGTATCGGCAATATAAAGTTTGCCGATTATAATGATTTTGATTCGGTAAAGAGGCTTGTTAATGACAAGACCTGTGCTATTATTTTAGAGACTGTTCAGGGAGAGGGAGGACTTACCCCTGCAACGGGGGATTTCCTTAAGAGCATCAGAAAGCTCTGCGATGAAAAGGACATTCTCCTTATACTTGACGAGATACAGTGCGGAATGGGCAGAACGGGTTACGATTTTGCCTGGCAAAAGTATGGGGTTAAACCCGATATTATGACCACAGCAAAGGCTCTCGGATGCGGCGTTCCCGTCGGCGCTTTCCTTATGACGGAGAAGGTGGGACAAAACTCTCTCGTAGCGGGAGACCACGGAACTACCTACGGCGGAAATCCCTTTGCCTGCGCTGCTGTAGACAAAGTACTTGAGATATTCGAAAGAGACCATATCTCGGACCATGTAAGACGGACTGCTCCCTATCTTTGGGACAGGCTCGAGGAGATAAAGGAAAAACACCCCTCGATCAAAGAACACAGAGGCGCCGGATTTATGCAGGGCCTTGTGTTTGAAAAGCCGGTTGCTCCCGTGATCAACAAAGCTATTGAAAACGGGCTGATTCTTATTAATGCCGGACCCAATATACTGAGGTTTGTGCCGCCTCTTATAATTACAAAGGAAAATATCGACGAGATGATATCCATCCTTGATAAGTGCATCGAAGACTAAAGACTGGACCTATAGGTAAATAATGGAACTTCAACATAAAATAACTAGCGTAATATCTTTGATCCTTGCCACAGCGCTTATTTTCTACAGCAGTACGCTGGAGATGAAAAGTACGGATACGGCGGAAGAAGGAGGAGCATGGTATAACAGAAGCGATACCATCTATTTTTGGTACTCGGATGAGGCTATGTCCGATTACATCAATAAGGCGGCGGTAAGCTTCGGAGAGGAAAACAACGTACATGTTCTTCCCGTTCTTATTACAAATGACAATTATCTTGAGGCCATAAATGAGGCATCTATCGAGAACAACCAGTTGCCGGATGCTTATATTTTAGGACATGAATCTCTCGAGATGGCTTTTCTTGCAGGTCTTGCGGTTCCTATCGACGATCCTGAAAGAAAGTGTAACGACAAAAATTTCTCTCAGGCGGCTTTAAATGCCGTTAAATATAACGGAAGGACAGTCGGATATCCTCTTTCCTACGATACATGTGCCCTTGTCTACAACGAAGACTATCTTCACGACTGGGCAAGTCAGAAGGCCCTTGCTATCTTAAAGGGAGAGGGAGAGCCTTTTGTTGACGGTGAGTACTTTGAAGAGATAGACCAGCTCTCATCGGAGGAAACAGGAGAGAGTACGGCTGAGGAGAATTCCGCCGGTGAAAGTGCGGAAAATACAGAATCGGAAGCAGTAGCAGAGCCCGTAGTAGATTACGACAGCCTTAGCGAAGAGGAACAGGCGTCCGTACTTGCGGCAAAGACTGAAGAAGTTTATCAGGGTGCAATCCCCGAGACTTTAAATGAGCTTCTTACGATAGCGGACAGCTACAGTGCTCCCGCAGGTGTAGACGGTGTTATGAGCTGGGATGTTTCCGATATTCTATACAATTTTTGGATTATCGGTGACGTCGTTAGCCTCGGCGGAGAAAGCGGTGACGACAGAGCGAATCTTGAGTTCAACAACACAAAGACTGTCAATGCGCTTTTAAGATACCAGTATCTGCATCATTTCTTTAACATTGATTCGGCATTAAACAACTATGACAAGGTTATTTCAGACTTTATAGACGGAAAGATGATCTTTACAATCTGCTCCGTTGACGGAGTAGCAAAGCTTAAAGAGGCAAAGGAAAACGGAAGCTTTGAACATGCCTATGGATTTGCACCGATTCCGGAAGTTGATGAAACTACACCCAGCAGATCCATGTCCATGACGGAGGTTGTTGTTATAAACGGCTATTCCGAGAAAAAAGAGATTGCAAATGCTTTTGCAAGATATCTCACTTGCGAGTTTTCCGGAGAGCTCTATGCAAGAAGCGGAAAAGCGGCATGCTTTATCGGGGCTAATGACGGATATGAGAATATTTCCGTATTTGATACGGAATATGCGGACAGTGTTCCTCTTCCTAAGATCATCGAGCTTGAGAACTTCTGGATGGAGCTTGAGGCGATGTTTGCCAGAGTATGGGAGGGAGACGGTGTTGAAGACCAGCTTCAGGGACTTCAGGATACTGTCAGACTCTTTTTTACAAGATAAATATGGCTTAGCGGCAGTTCCCGCCCGATGGAGGGAATATGCTTAATAATATTTTTAAAGGCATGCCTGTATGCATGCTAAAAACAATTCTTGTTGTATCAGTATCTGCAGCATTTTGCGGATGCGCGAAAACCGACAAGGTTATAACCTTTGGGACAGACAGAGTAGATGCGGGTGACTACGCATACCTATCCGAGTCTGATATGGATCCTGATGAAGGTAATACTGAAGGTGACAGTAAAGATAAACAAGGCCCGGAGGCTTTAAAAGAGCCTGAAAAGGACGAAACGGTATATGTTCATGTTTGCGGAGCGGTTAATACCCCGGGCGTTTATAGCCTGAAAAACGGAAGCAGAGCGGCGGATGCGCTTGAGGCTGCGGGTGGCTTTGCGCAGGAGGCCGACAAAGACAAGATCAATCTTGCTGCTTTTATATCCGACGGTCAGCAGCTGTACTTTCCCTGTATAGGAGAGGAGACTAAGGCTTCTGAGGAAGCGGGGGGTCTTGTAAATATAAATTCAGCTGATATCAGCGAGCTTTGTACCGTTCCGGGAATAGGAAAATCCAAAGCGGAAGCTATTATTGAGTACAGAAATAATAACGGGCGTTTTAGTAACCCTGAGGATATTATGAATGTTTCCGGAATTGGGCAGGGAGTATACGAAAAGATAAAGGCGCATATATGCGTCAACTAAGATTAGGAGAGGGATTGTAATGTCTAAAAAAGTTCTTGTAGTCGACGACGAGAAGCTTATCGTTAAAGGCATCAAATTCAGTTTGGAACAGGATGAGATGGAGGTTGACTGTGCTTACGACGGTGAAGAAGCGCTGAACCTTCTTAAGCAAAAGGAATACGATATCGTCCTTTTGGATCTGATGCTTCCTAAGATCGGCGGCTACGAAGTTTGTCAGCAGCTTAGAGAGTTTTCCCAGGTTCCCGTTATCATGCTTACGGCTAAGGGCGACGATATGGACAAGATCCTCGGACTTGAATACGGAGCTGACGATTACGTTACAAAGCCCTTCAATATCCTCGAAGTAAAGGCGAGAATTAAGGCAATACTCAGAAGAACAGAGCCTAAGAAAGCCGAAATGCCGGCTCAGAGCAATGAACTTGTCAGCGGAAAGATCAGACTTGACCTTGACGGAAGAAGAACCTTTATCGGCGACGAAGAGATTTCTCTTACAAGTAAAGAATTCGAGGTACTTGAGATCCTTATGAGGAATCCCGACAGAGTATATACAAGGGACAATCTTATGAATCTTGTCTGGGGTACCGATTATCCGGGCGATGTTCGTACCGTAGACGTACATATCAGAAGACTTCGTGAAAAGATCGAAAAGGATTCCGGAAATCCCCTGTATGTACACACCAAGTGGGGGGTTGGCTATTATTTCTTAAACAAGGAAAGTTAAAGTGAAAACCGGTCTGCAAAAAATCTGGGACGTGGTCCGCTTGCGAAGCTTGCGGGCCCGAATTTTTCTTATACTGATACTGGTCGGAATAGTTCCAAACATACTCATGGAACTGGTCATCGTAAAGACCTATGAGGTTAAGGCCGTAGAGCAGCGTAGTGCCACTGTACAAAACCAGCTTATGGTCCTTGCAAACCACCTTATTGCCAATGAATTCCTCGCCAGCTATAACCCTAACAGCCCTTATAAGCTCGAATCCCACGAGATTATAGAGGCTGAGCTTGATATGCTTTCAAACCTGTACGAGGGGCGGGTTATGATCATCGGGCCCAACTACAAGGTTATTCTCGATACCTATAACATCTCCGAGGGACGTACTATGATCTCCGAGGAGGTGGTTAAATGTTTCAGAGGAGAAAATATTACCAATTACGACGGTGAGCACGGATATATCGAGATGACGACCCCTATCGTCAGCACAACCGATGCCGACAATACTGTTCAGGGTGTAATGCTTACCAGTATCTCCGACCAGACTATAACCTCAACGATGCGTTCTCTTAACAGAAATGCTATGGCTTTCGAGATCATAACAATCGTTATGGTCGTTACATTCTCATTTATCGTATCAGGAATGCTTACCGGTCCTTTTGAGAGGATCACAAAGGCCATAGCGGAATTGAAGGCGGGATACAGCAACGATCCTATCTCCGTAAAGTCCTATACCGAGACAGTTCATATCTCTGACGCTTTTAACCAGCTGCAGTCAAGGATGAAGACCGTTGACGATTCACGTAAGGAGTTTGTTTCAAACGTTTCGCATGAACTCAAGACCCCGCTTACGTCTATGAAGGTGCTGGCAGATTCTCTTATAGCGCAGCCGGACGCTCCCGCTGAGCTTTACAGGGAGTTTATGGAAGATATCGCTTCGGAGATCGATCGTGAGAACAGTATTATTACTGACCTTTTAGCCTTAACAAAGATGGATATGAGTAAGCAGGAGTTAAATATAACTTCTGTAAATATCGGAGATCTTGCGGAGATCATACTTAAGAGATTAAGACCTATAGCCCGCAAAAAGGACATCGAGCTTACCCTTGAGGAAAAGAGAGAGGTTATTGCCGATGTGGATGAGGTTAAGATGTCTCTTATTATGACAAACCTCGTTGAGAATGCCATTAAATACAATAAAGAGCACGGCAGCGTTACTGTTACTTTGGACAGTGACTTCCAAAACTTTATCTTTACCGTAGGAGATTCGGGATGCGGTATCCCGGAAGAGAGCCTGCCTTTTATTTTTGACAGATTTTACCGCGTTGACAAGTCCCACTCCAGAGAGATAGGCGGAACGGGCCTTGGACTTGCTATTACAAGGAGCGCTGTACTTCTCCACAGAGGTACTATAGGGGTAGTCAGCGAAGAGGGAACGGGTTCTACCTTTACGGTTACTATCCCGCTTAACTACACGGGAGCTTAAAGGAAGCAATTTATGACGCGTGTTTTTAAAAGAAACTTTAATTTAAAAAATGTAAAAAAAGCACTCTGCGCTCTGGTAGCTTTTTCCCTTCTTTTAGCTTTGCCGGGATGCTCTGGCAGTGAGGAGGGAAGCGGAATCCCCATCTATTATCTGAACAATGCTGAGACTAAGCTTGAGACCCATTATTCTCATGTTGTCTTATCGGATGATAAAGAGGAGTCTGTTGAGATCCTGCTTGAGCTTTTGAAGGATAATCCCGATTCGCTTCAGTATAAGGCTCCCTTGGGATATCCTATTGAACTTAACGGATACAAGATAGAGGACAAAAAGATAACTCTTGATTTCTCGCCTACCTACTACCTCCTTCAGACCACTACGGAGGTTCTCATAAGAGCTGCCATCGTTCAGACTATCCTTCAGGTTAAGGGAATCCGTTACGTTTTCTTTACTGTGGACGGAGAGCCCCTTGTTGACGCTGTAGGAAAAGGCGTCGGACGTATGAGCGACAAGACTTTTATCTACAACGACGGAAACGCTATAAATACATACGAAGAGGTAAAGGTTAAACTCTATTTTGCCAACAGCGAGGGAACGGGACTTATCAGCGCTTACAGAGATAAGTTCTATTCTACAAACATTCCGCTTGAGCTTTTTGTTGTTGAGGAGACCATAGCGGGACCCAGCGGACAGATAGAGGGGCTCTACCCTACCATAAACCCCGAGACAAACGTTATAAGCGTAACTACAAGCGACGGGATCTGCTATGTAAACCTTGATTCAGGCTTTACGACTACGGTTGGAAATGTCTCTACGGAGATGGCGGCGTACTCTCTCGTAAACGCGCTTACGGATCTTCCGAACGTTGAAAAGGTGCAGATAATGGTCAACGGAACCGTTCCGTCCATTTTTGCTTCAACCTTTGAGAAAAACGAAGATATAATAACAACACTTAATATTACTGAGGAGTAGCGGTTTTATGAAGGCCAGAGATGCCAAAAGCTCATTCGACCAGTTAAAACAGCATATAAGAAATAAAACCCTGCCCGGGATGGTTCTTCTCTACGGGGAGGAGAGATATCTGAGACTTCAGTATCTTACGAAGGTGATGGATTACTATGGCGGGAAAAAGGGGGATATGAACACCGATATGTACGAAGGGAAGAACGTTAATGTCGGTGCCGTTATCGACCAGGCGGAAACGCTTCCTTTCCTTGCGGAAACACGTGTTATGGTATTTCAGGACACGGGACTTTTTAAGTCCGGTGGGGACCAGCTGGCTGATTATCTTCAGAGCCCATGCGAAACAAGCGTCTTTATTTTTTGCGAGAATGAAGTCGATGAAAGATGCAGACTCTACAAGACCGTTAAGGAAAAAGGCGCAGTAGCGCAGATAGATGAACAGACAAGAGAAACTCTTCAAAGCGTTATAGGTGTTTTTCTTAAAAAAGAGGGAAAGAGGATCAGCGTCGAGACCGCCGGAAGAATACTGGACAAGACGGGAAATGATATGGCGATGCTTAGAAGCGAGCTCGAGAAGCTTGTTTCCTATTGCATGGATAAGGACGTCATCGAAACGGAGGATGTGGAGATCATCTGCAGCCAAAACATCGAGGACAAGATCTTTGAACTTATAGATGCGATCTCAGAAAAAAATGCCCGTAAGGCTATGGAGCTTTATTACGATATGCTGGCTTTGAAAGAGCCACCTATTAAGCTTTTGGTACTTATGGAAAAGCAGTTTAACCAGCTTCTGCAGATAAGGCTCTTAAGAGATGAGGGAGAGCAGCGGGATACGATAGCAAGTAAAGTCGGAATCAATCCTTACTTTATAAGCTCTTATATGAACAGGGCTTCAAAGTACAGCGCAGAAGAGCTGAGGCGTATTTTTGAACTTGCCATCGAAACGGACGAAGAGATCAAAACAGGTAAAATATCAGATGTTCTTGGAGTTGAAACCCTGATACTATCCCTGTTGTAAAGAATATATTATAAGTGTATGCGGTGAAAAAATGAGAACTATAACTTTTAAAATGGAAAGACCCGGTAAGCTTGTGGTCGGCCAGGATGTTATTGTTACGGAAGGAACCCTTCCCAGCAACTATTTTTA
>CADATP010000019.1 GCA_902790935.1 uncultured Lachnospiraceae bacterium
GTGCATGATGCTGCCGTAATCGGCCTTCCCGATGACAGACTCGGAGAGATAGCAGCTGCCATTATCCAGGTTCGCGAGGGCCAGACTCTTACAGAGGATGAGATGGAAGAATTCTGTGTTGACCTTCCGAGATACAAGAGACCGAGAAAGTACATCTTTGCAGAGGTATTAAGAAATCCCACCGGAAAGATCGACAAACCGAGGCTCCGCGAGAAATACTGCGGCGAGAAACTGGTAGAGAGACAAAACAGAAGTTAACCATAAAAGTTCAGAAAACTACATTTTTAAACAATAGAAAGCCCGGTTGAACCAGCATACGCTAATTCAACCGGGCTTTTCAAATAAACTCAAAGGGAGGGTAAAAACTAATTCATGTAATCTGCGATTATTTTGGAAATATTTTTCTTATCCGCATTCATAATCACTTTATTGTACTTTTTGAATACATATGCAGTTCTCTTTTCTGTATGAACGCATCTGTAATCATCAGCGAAAAGTGTAACGCTTGTTCCGTCTGAAAAAACAATCTTATACTTATTCAATTTAGACTCCTTCTAAACTCCGTTCACGCAACATCTAATATTAAAAACCCGGGGGTAACCCCCAAGTCAAGTACTTTTTTAAAAAAAATTTTATTTGACCCCCCAACCCCGTCCCGGGGTGTCAAAAAAATGACACAGGGGGACGGGGTTGGGGGGTCAAATAAAAAACGGGCATGTGGTATATCTCCTATGTTTATCTCTGAGATATAATACCACAAGCCCGTATATATTTTCGCCCCTCATCAGGTTCTACGCATCACATCCCACAGTGGGGGGAAGGCAAATCCCTTAAAGTTTCTTTATCTGCTCTGATTCGATGATGAATTTAACGGTGCAGTCCTCATCTTCTCCTGCTCCCGCAAAGGTGTTGTAAGCCTTTCCCATATCGGAAATAGCCTTGATACGGTCCTTCATACCGTCCATGTCCGTATCAAACACCTTGGTCAGCTTGCTGATCCCTTCATCATTGAATTTGATCATACCGTCATTAAGCTTAACAGTACCGTTAAGGAGCTCGCTTGCTCCGTTTGAAAGCTGTGCGCTTCCGTCAGCCAAAGCCTTGGATCCGTTAACAAGAGTACCCGATGCTGAAGTAAGTTTATTTGCTCCTCCTGCAAGTTCTGCGGTTCCTGCTTTAAGAGTTGCGGTACCATCCTTTAAATTACCTGCTCCGGTGTAAAGTTCTGAAAGTCCACCGGTTAAGCTGTTAGCACCGCTTGAAAGCTGGGTTGTTCCGTTATAAAGTGCCGTAGCACCCTCTGAAAGTTTTGCTGCGCCTTCACCAAACTGTACAGCACCTGCCTCAAGGGCAGCCGCACCATCGGTTAATGCCTTTATCTTTGCTTGAGATTCAGCTGATGTTAACTGTCCATATGAAGTTGAAAGGCTTGTTGCAAGGACTGATGCTCCGGACTGAAGACTCTGTCCACTTTCACCTGCTGTTGTAAGAGCGGCATTAATCTGAACCTTAGCCTGGTTTGCTCCGGCTGCAGCTGCCTCTCTTGCAACTTTATCTGCAAGATAAGTTGAAAGAGCCTGCATCTGTTCACCAGTTAAATTTAGCTTCTGAAGCTCAGATGTGAGATCAACTCCGGAGAGAATTGCGCTTGTATCAATTGTTGAAGGATCTGTCGGGGCAGCTGTAGCTGCTACAACCTGGTCGATGCCTGCACTGATCTGACCTGCCGCATTTGCTGCTGTACCGACTCCCGAAGTAATAGTTCCTACTGTTGCTGCTAAAGTATCAACGCCCTCTTTTAAGCTTGTTGCTCCGCTCGAAAGCTGAGCTGCATTGTCACTGAGAGTAGTTGCTCCGTCGCTTACCTGCTTTGCACCGGATTCTACTGATGAAATACCGTTGCTTAAAGCGTTTGCACCTTCCTTTGCCTGTGAAAGACCGGACTGAAGCTTTCCTGCTCCTTCGTCAAGAGAAACTGCTCCGGAATCAAGTTTTGATATTCCGCCTGCCAGCTGTGATGCACCATTGGTGTACTCAACAACTCCATTGTAGAGGCTGTTACTTCCGCTTGCCAGAGAGTTGCTGCCATCTGCCAGTTTCTGAGCTCCATCCTTAAGAGCGCCTGTTCCGTCTGCAAGTTCTTTTCCTGCGCTGCTGAACTTGTCCATAGAATCCTTCATGTCTGACATAGAAGTATTTGAATCAAGATCGATGGCATCAAGGCCGATAGCTCTTGTGATATCTGAGGTAACCAGAGTGATGATCATTCCTGATTCGAAGTCTGTAACGTCAGCCTCAATAACTACATTCTCAGGGATGCTTATCTCATCTTCAATGTTTTCAAGAAGTTTGCTGTCTACGGCTTTCCCACCGTTGAGGCTTTCTACAAGTCCTGGGAATGCCATTCCTACGATGATATTTCTTTTTCCGTCCGCAACAGCTGCACCGTTGGTTACTTTAATATTCCTAAACTTTTCCTCATCAAGAGTAAGGGCACTGACTGCTGCGAAGGGTGTATAGATAGTCTCATCCTTCCCACCGATCTTTACGATATTTGCGGAATTGTTCTTATAATTAAGTGTGATCTTAACATGTCCGCTCTTTCCCGCAAGATCTTTTGCAGCTATTTCCTTTGAATCAAGCTCGTATGTGATATTTACATCAACGGGAAGCTTTTTATCTGTGGTTCCCTGATAATAGATATCGCTTCCGTTTGCGCTCCATGTAAGCTTGGTTCCGTCTGCTTTATAGGTTTCCTTACCCTTTACATTAACGATATCTGTAAGATAGGTCTCATCCTCAAGCTGCGCAGTTTTTTCTGTATTCTTAAGATGATCGCTTACGATGATGGAATTAACGCTTCCGCTTGCATCGGTCTTAACAAATACAGTCTCTTCTTTGCCTGCTTCGCTTGATCCGACACCTGCTACCTTGCTGACAACATCGGTAAGGATCTCTTCATCGGATGACGTTAAAACTTTTGTTACTGTATTAGCGTCAGATACCCCAAAAGGTAAACTGCATGAGCAAAAACTCATGGCCATCAATGTGCTACATAATATTACGGCTAGTGCCTTCTTTCTTTTCATGACAATGCCTCCTTACATTCCTTTCTTTTCTTTTCCAAAAATCCAATTGATGTATGGCATATAACTTTATCAAATATCATCAGCATGGTTGGAAGCATGGTAAGTACGATCACCATACTGATAAGCGCTCCTCTTGCCATAAGGTTACAGAGTGAACTGATCATATCAATGTTACTGATAAGCCCTACTCCGAAGGTAGCGGCAAAGAAGCTGAGTGCGCTGACCATTACGGATCTCATGCTTGCTTTATGTGCAATGAGGACTGCTTCCTTCTTGTCCGTTCCTCTCGACCTTTCCTTTTTATATCTGGTGGTCATTAAGATTGCATAGTCAACGGTTGATCCGAGCTGGATGGTTCCGATAACGATGGAAGCAACAAAAGGAAGGACCGTTCCGGTATAGTACGGGATTCCCATGTTGATAAATATCGCAAGTTCAATGACTCCAACCAGGATAATAGGAAGGCTCACTGACTTAAATACAAATGCGATGATAAGGAAGATCGCGCCGATTGAAACCTCGCTGACCTTTGCAAAATCCTTATCCGTGATCTCGATAAGATCCTTCGTGCAGGGAGCTTCTCCCACAAGAAGTGCACCTTTATCGTAGGATTTGATGATCTTACTGATGCTGCTGCACTGAGCGTTTACCTCATCGCTGGCAACTTTGTATTCGCTCATTACAAGAAGCAGTTTATAGTCATCGCTTTCTAAATCTCCCGTTAATTTCTGAGGAAGGAAATCTCTTGGAATGCCGGGACCTACGATTGAATCAAGGCCCAGGACATTTTTAACTCCCTCTACTTCTTTTAATTCCTCGATCATGCTCTCGGTATCCGCCAAAGGCATGTCCGTATCATAGAGGACCATATGAGTGCTGTTCATTTCAAACAGATCGTTTAGCTTGGTATTTGCCACAACGCTTGGAAGATCCGTAGGAAGAGATGTATCAAGGTTGTAATAAACCGATGTGTTCTTGTATCCGAATACTGCAGGGATCAAAAGGACAACGAACAGTATCGCAAATATCCAATTGTGGTTAACTATGAATTCGGATACCTTCGGCATCTCAGGAAGGAGCGCTTTGTGCTTTGTCTTTTGAATAGCCTTATCAAAAATAAGGATCATTGAAGGCAAAACGGTTATGCAGGAGAGCACTCCTATGAGAACGCCCTTGGCCATTACTATGCCCAGGTCAAGGCCAAGTGTAAAGCTCATGAAGCAAAGTGCAACGAATCCGGCTACGGTTGTAATAGAGCTTCCTATTACGGAGGTTATGGTGCCGGAAATGGCATGTGCCATGGCCCTTTCTTTGTTGTTATCAAATCTTACAAGGTTTTCTTCGTAACTGTGCCAGAGGAATATTGAATAGTCCATGGTAACGCCCAGCTGAAGCACCGCTGCAAGAGCTTTTGTGATGTAGGATATCTCGCCCAGGAACACATTTGATCCAAGGTTATAAAGTATTGCCATTCCTATACTTAACAAGAAGAATACAGGAGCAAGGAATGAATCCATGGTAAGGGACAAAACAACCAAAGCAAGCACAACTGCGATAAGAACGTAAAGGGGAGTTTCTTTTTCGGAAAGATCCTTAGTGTCTGAAACCACCGCGCTCATACCGCTTAAGAAGCACTGCTCTCCCGCTACCTTTCTGATCTCTTTTATTGCATTCATGGTTCCGTCGGATGATGTGGTATCGTCAAAGACAACCGCCATCATTGTTGCATCACCGTTATTGAAGGCTTCATAGAGATTATCCGGAAGCATCTCCATAGGGATCGAAAGGTCTGCAAAGGAATCGTACCAAAGGACCTTGGCTACATGATCCACGTCTTCAACCTTTTCTTTGATCTTAGCCGCGTCCTGCTCTTCCATTCCTTCAACTATCAGGAAAGAAACAGCTCCGGTCCCAAATTCATCCACGAGAATATCCTGTCCCACCATTGTCTCTATTTCCTTGGGAAGGTAATAGAGGATGTCGTAATTTACTCTCGTCTTCATATAGCCCAGTGCCGAGGGTATCAGAAGCAGAAGTGACAGGATGAAGATCGGAACTTTGAACTTAACAATCTTTTTTCCTAAGTTAATCATTTTCATTCTCCTCTCAAAAATGACCATCGTTCATTTTTTACAAGAGGGTTATATCATTTTTCTGACCATTGGTCAATATTTTTTGCAAACTTTATTGATTTTTTATTTTTTATGTGTAAAAATCAATATTAGAAATACTGAGAAAGGTTTACTTATGGGAAAGGCCGAGACTAATAAACAAAAGAAAAGAGAATCCCTGCTGAACACAGCATTCGATCTTTTTACAACAAAGGGAATAAACAACACTTCCATCGCAGATATCGTGGAAGCGGCAGGAGTCGCCAAGGGAACGTTTTATTTATACTTTAAGGATAAATACGATATAAACAGCAAGCTTCTTGTTCACAAAGCTACTCTTCTGTTTGAATCAGCCCTTGAAAGACTGCATAAAAGGGGAATCAGTGATATAAGAGAAAAGATATTCTTTGTCCTGGACGATATCATAAGCGCTCTTACCAAAGACAAGGTGCTGCTTATGTTTATCTCCAAGAATCTGGGACTGGGATTTTCAAGATATATGATGGAGAGCCCGGCTGTCATGGAAGAAGAACCCATTAAGGAAGCAACCATGCAGTTCCTTGATGACATCGGAAATACCATTACCGATCCGAAGCTTATGATGTACATGATAATAGAATTGACGGGAAGCAGTATTTATTCAGCCATACTTTATGAGCAGCCCGTAACCATAGATGAACTAAAGCCCCATCTCTTTACGGCCATCGGATCGATCATCGATCAGTTTACAAAAAAATAACTCCGTCCCCATCGTGATTTTCGCTTCATGCGGTGAGGTTCCTGCTTCGCAGGAAAATGACACAGAGGGACGGGGGTGGGGGTTCACTTTCGAAGGCCTCACAGCATTCGCAAAATTCCTTGCTTCGCTTCAGAATTTCGCTTCATGCTGTGAGGTTCCTGCTTCGCAGGAATAAAATAAAAGCAACCCGATTGTATCTTACGTGCGAGCACGACGATACAATCGGGTTGTTTCATTTACCTTCGAAAGTAACCTTGTAATGCAGGAAATGAGACTCGAACTCACAAGGGATTGCTCCCACACGGACCTGAACCGTGCGCGTCTACCAATTCCGCCATTCCTGCTTAGCGCTTTTATTTTGCGCAACAAATGAAATATACACTAATTAAAGCGAACTGTCAAGGTGGCTATATCTTTATCTTTGTCCATTTTCCGGCTCTGAATCTTACAGAGCCAAAGATAAATCTTGAAACCTGATCTGCAAGAATACCCATCCAGACACCGTTTATACCAAGACCAAGTGTGTATCCGCAAACGTAAGAAAAAACTGTTCTGATGATCGTTACGCTGATAATAGAAGCCATCGCCGTATATCCGGTATCTCCCGCTCCTCTTAGGCATCCCATATAGATTACCTGGGAAACCTGGAATATAACAACAAGCATAATGATCCTTGTAATAGCCGTTCCGATCCTTACTATTTCCTCTTCCCTGAAAAATGCGGACATCAGCGCTCTTCCGCCAAATAAATACAGGCAGGCAAGGGCGATTGAAACAACCAGTCCCATCATCCTGCAGGTTCTTCCGTACTCTTTTGCAAGATCCTCATTGCTTTCGCCAAGGCTCCTTCCGATAAGAGCAACAGCCGTTGACTGGAAACCGTCACCAAAGGAGAAGGACAGGCTCATTATATTCATTCCAACCTGGTGGGCCGCCATTTGGGCTGTTCCCATATCCGCTGCCATGATAGCGGTTGCCATAAATCCAATTCGCATAAGTATCTGTTCGAAGAATACCGAATATCCAACCTTAACAAGAGATTTAAAGGCACTGAAAGCCGGTCTTATCTTATTCTTAAAAATATAAGGAATACTTACAAAACAGTCCTTCTTAAACAGCGATAAAACGCTCATCACACTGGCTACCGATGAGCCAAGAACTGTCGCGATAGCAGCTCCGGCAACGCCAAGAGCCGGGAATCCGAACTTTCCGCCTATAAGCAGATAGTTAAAGACGATGTTCACAAGGTTTGAGGTTACATTTGTCCGCATCGTTATCTTTGTATTACCCGCACCCCTTTGAGCAGAGTTTATTCCCATCGAGATACAGTTAAAGATAATACCGCCCATTACTATCCTAAAATAAGCCGTAGCAAGGTCGTGGGTATCTTCGTTCGATCCGCAAAGCCTTATCACATCCCCGGCGAAAAACACAAGTAAGCCGCCTATGATAACGGATGCAATCACTATAAAAACCAGACCGGAAATAAGAATTCTGTTGGCATCGTCTTTTCTGTTCTCACCCTTCCTTCGAGCTACAAGTGCCGAAAGCGATACGTTTATGGCGAAAAACATTGAAAGGCCCATAAGCTTCGGCTGCGTAGTGAGTCCTACTGCGGCCACCTCATTGCTACCAAGACCGCTTACCATATATGAATCCACCAAAGCTACAAAAGCTGCGAAAAAGGACTCTACCACGGCGGGCCATGCCATATTTATTGTTTCTTTTACTATTTTCTTATCAAACTTCTTCATTTCTGCCTTAACTAACGACGCTGTCGTCATATTTTCGTGTCATTTTTTGATAAATACTCATTAAATCTTTAAATTTTAGATTACATAATTTCGAATATCTTGTTTTATGTAAACATCTATTTTAAATTTCATGTGTTTTTAATATATTTTCGAGCCAAACTATATTCCATTATACTACAGGCCCCCTTTTAGAAATATCAAATAAACGTCTTTTTTGCTAAAAAAAGAGCGATTTTTTGGGAAATAATTGAATATATCATTCCGGATAAATATAGTAGAATCAACTTAGATGGCATTGTTTCAAACATTAAAATGCCACGAAAGGAGAAAACTAATGGCACAGAACAAGTATTCCGGCACAAAAACAGAGAAAAACCTCTGGGAAGCCTTTGCCGGAGAATCTCAGGCTCGAAACAAATACACATATTTTGCTTCAGTTGCCAAAAAAGCAGGCTATGAACAGATTGCGGCTATGTTCTTAAAAACAGCTGACAATGAAAAGGAGCATGCCAAGCTTTGGTTCAAGGCTCTCGGCGAGCTCGGGGATACACCGGCAAACCTCCTTCACGCTGCTGAGGGTGAAAATGCAGAGTGGACTGATATGTATGAAAGAATGGCAAAAGATGCCGATGAAGAAGGATTCCCCGAGCTGGCAGCACAGTTTAGAGGTGTCGCAGCAATAGAGAAGCTCCATGAGGAGCGCTATCGTGCCCTTCTTAAGAATGTAGAAGCAATGGAAGTGTTTAAAAAGAGCGGCGTAACTATGTGGGAATGCCGCAACTGCGGACATGTTGTCGTAGGACTCGAAGCCCCCGAGGTATGCCCCGTATGCAACCATCCCCAGAGCTACTTTGAAGTAAGAGCAGAGAACTATTAGCGATGCGAGCTGCGTACTTTGCAGCCGCATGAAAAGTGAGATGTATTAACGTGCTTTATAATTGAAAGGAGAATTCTATGAAAATCTTTAAGTGTGATACCTGCGGAACTATCGTTGATGAGCTTTTTAAAGGCGGATGCAACCCTTCCTGCTGCGGAAAGTCTATGACAGAGCTTATCCCCGGAACAAGTGACGGAGCCCATGAAAAGCATGTACCCGTTGTCCCCAGTGAAGGAAACAAGGTCTGCGTTTCAGTCGGAAGCGTTGAACATCCTATGCTCGATGCCCACTATATCCAGTGGATCGCTATAGAAACAACAAACGGCGTTCAGAGAAAGTTCTTAAAGCCCGGCGAAGCGCCCAAAGCAGAATTCCTCCTTGCTGACGGCGAGAGCTTCGTAGCAGCGTACGAGTACTGCAATCTCCACGGTCTCTGGAAAGCATAATTTGCTTAAATCTACGTAGCGGTAATGAGTAATAACATTAAATCAATAATCGAGTAAAATGACACAGGGGGACGGGGTTGGGGGTTCATTTTCTAAGTATTTATAAAATGAACCCCCAACCCCGTCCCCCTGTGTCATTCACCTGTGTCATTTTCTCAATAAAAAAGCAGCCTCACGCGCGGCAAACATATTTCTGCCAAGCTGTGAGCGCTGCTTTCTTTATAACTTCTTATGTTTTTCGTAGATCTATTTACAGGTTTAGATTTCTTCTAAATCAATTATTTACCTGCGAACCTTTTCGTTAAAACAGATCAGTTACAGGCTATCCCTTCCGAGAAGTTCTTCGTAGGAAACAAAGAGGTCTACAAATCCCGAAGCGAACGGTCCAAGGACATAAGGCATGTATTCCACATAAACGCCCTTATCTTCAAAGCGTATTGTAACAGTATCGAGAGTCGTACTTTCTTTAACCGACGCCTCTACAGCTTCCTTTTCATTGTTGTAAACCTGATTCGAGAATTCCTTATTCGTTTCCAGCTCTCTTACGGCAACTTCTGCCATAAGATTTGCGAAATCTTCGTCAGATCCGCTGTAGAAATCCCTCAGCGACTTCTGCTCTCCGGTAGTTAAATCAAACAGGATGTACTCAGCCCAAGGCATTCCGTGAGCTCCGCCGCCATACCAGTATCCGCTCCTGTCTACAGAAACATAATTCTCTCCGATAAAACGTATATTATCTACCCTTGTCTCTTCCGTCACGCAGAATTGCTCAGGATATTCTAAATGCTCCTCACAGGTAGTCCCGTAATCCTCATAGTTTTCAACAGCTAAATCCGCCTGTGCCTTAAGCTCTGCGTTTATCTCCGCGCTGTGGGCTACGCTGTCGTTAAATACGAAATACTCAACATACTCCTTATTCAGGGGCGTGTCGCAATCGGGACATTTTACTGTCTTTGAAACGTACTCAACATCTCCGTACTTTAACTTGTCAATTTCCTTTAAAGTACAGTAGATATCGGTATAGGAAGCCCCTGATTCATCGTAGTTCACTCTGACCCACTTAAAGGACCTGTCCATAACATCAACAAAGTAAACTTCTCCGTTTATAACGGTAAATCCTGTGATACCGGGGTTATAGACCGCTCCGGGAACATTTCTCGTCTCGTAGATAAGCGCTGAGGTATTTGACGCAGGGTCATATCTGTATACATGATTGTTATTGATACCGAATTCTTCGCTAAGGTCCTCATAATAGTAAAGGAAACCGTCAGTATAAAGAATCGTATTTGCCTTTGAAGAGTCGTCAATAAGTTTTTTCTCACCGCTTTTCGGATCAAAACAGTACAAAGTCCTCTCTGTCTTTCCGATATCATATCTCGTAACATTTATAAGGATATTGTCACTGTCGTATCCTACTATCGAGACATAATCATCTTCGTTCATCGGATATCCGGTTTCATTTCCGTTTTCGTCATAAATCCTGAGAATACCCGTTTTATATGCAACAAGATATCCGTTTTCCTCAAGCTCTCTTGTAAAGCACTTGCGAAAATCGTAATTGTCTGCCGCCCCGTCCTTATCGCTTTGGACATCCGCACTTATTTTTGCCAATACGGGATTTAAAGGGCTGTCGGAAACAGTATACTTCAAAGCCTCTGCATCTTTTTCAAGAACCTTCTCAGATGTTCTGATAGTATCCCCGCTGCCTTTATAATCGTACGTCGCTACGTAAACTTTTCCGTTATAGAAATCTACCGCGTTGACATACTCTTCTTTATCAACCTTATAAGCTGCGACATGCTCTTTACTTTCAAGATCGTAGGCTACGATATCCTTGCAAAAAACATCACCTTCGTAATAAGTGCCGGCAAGGTAAAGAACCCCCTCCGCGTATTCCATAGGCGTAACACCGGTGTATTCCGTAAATTCGCTATCCTGAAGTTCACTTATGTCTAATTCATTTACCTTATTACCCTTAGAATCAACAATAAAGAATTTATCATATCCATTTACAAAAAGAAGATGTTCCTCACCGGACTGAACCTGCGTGGTTTCCTCTTCAATTACAGTCTCGATTTCCTCGGAGCTTTCAGTTTCCGCTTCGTTCTCTGCGACTGCTTCTGTCTCCTCTGCCTGTGTATCTTCCTTTCCCGTGGTATCAACTTTTCCGCATCCTGCAAGGGCTGCCGCTGCCAAAGATGCTGTTAAAAACAACGCTATAATCTTTCTCTTCATATCTGCAATCTCTCTTCCTTAGCTTAAAAAATGAACCCCCAACCCCGTCCCGGGGTGTCAAAAAAAACAGAGGATGCGGTGTGCATCCTCTGATATTGTAGCTTTTATTTTTGTATGTGGCAACCTTATTTGGTAAGAAGGAGCATAATTTCGTTGCTTCTTGATACAAACTCGGCCATCTCTTCCGGTAAAAGAGGTGCCTGCTGGATCTTCGCAAGGTCGTAAAGCTGCTTGCAGATAGTTGCGGCATTCTCGCTGTCCTTATTGGCGGTTACATACTCTACAAGAGGATGATTTGCGTTAAGAACAAGAGTCTCACCCTCAGCTCCGAGATCACCCATGGGCATACCGCCTATAGCGTACATCTTCATCATATCCTGCATACGACGGGTCTGCTCTGAAAGGGTAAGTACGGATGCGACCTTTTTATTCTTAAGCTTCTCAATCTTAACAGCGAGCTGCTCTTTCCCTAAAGCTTTCTTCATGATCTCACCGATTTCTTTAGCCTGCTCTTCGAATTCCTTCTCAGCCTTCTTAGAGGTCTTTGACTTCATAGCCTCGCTTACATCGGCATCGATACGCTGGAAGTGTACACCCTCGTTTTTGGACTCAAGCTGCTGGATAAAAGGCTGGTCGATGTTGTGGGTAAGGATGACAGCGTCCATCTTCGCAGCCTTGAACATAGCGATGTATGAGCCCTGCTGCTTCTCGTCGGTGACGTAGTAAATGGTCTTGTCCTTCTTTTCTTCTTCCTTGTCCTCGCCTTCTTCAGCGCTCTCGGAATCACCTGAGCCTTCGGATACAACCTCAGCCTCAACCATATTGCCGTTTTCATCTACAGCTGAAGAGTCCTTGTTCTCGCTTTCTTCAGTATCAATAGGCTTAACCTCAAGACATTCAGGAAGGGTAAGGTACTTTCCTTCGAGGTTCTTAAAGAGGATGTAGTCGTTCATCTTCTCGCAGAACTTGTCATCCTTTAAGCAGCCGTACTTGATGAAGGGAGCAATATCATCCCAGTACTTGTCGTACTCTTCCTTCTCGGTCTTGCACATTCCGGAAAGCTTATCGGCAACCTTCTTGCTGATGTAGTCGGAAATCTTTGTAACGAATCCGTCGTTCTGAAGCGCTGAGCGGGATACGTTAAGAGGAATATCGGGACAATCGATAACACCCTTAAGGAGCATCAAGAATTCAGGAATAACCTCCTTGATATTGTCCGCAACGAATACCTGGTTGTTGTAGAGCTTGATGGTTCCCTCGATGGACTCGTACTCCATATTGATCTTGGGGAAGTAGAGAATACCCTTTAAGTTGAAAGGATAGTCCATATTAAGGTGGATCCAGAAAAGAGGCTCCTTGTAATCATGGAATACCTTGCGATAGAAATCGAGGTATTCTTCCTTGGTGCACTCTGAAGGGTTCTTTGTCCAAAGAGGAGTAGTTTCGTTTAAAAGTTCAGGGCGCTTAACGATCTTAAGCTTTTCTTCGCCTTCTTTTTCCTCGGTACCGTCATCTTTTTTCTTAACGGTAGGGTGAATCTCCTCGAGTACGGTATCGGTATCAAGCTTCTCTTCAAGCTTGATTATTGAGGTTTCCTTGGTGTCCTTCTGTGAGAGATAAATCTCGAAGGGCATGAATGAACAGTACTTTTTAAGTACTTCCTGGGCTCTGTAGTAGTTGCAGAACTCAAGGCAATCCTCGTTGATAAAGAGAGTGATCTTTGTTCCTACCTGATCGTAATCGCCCTCTTCCATAGAGTACTCGGTACCGCCGTCGCACTCCCAGTGTACGGGCTTAGCGTCCTTCTGATAGGAAAGGGTATCGATATGAACCTCATCGGCTACCATAAATGCCGAGTAAAATCCGAGGCCAAAGTGTCCGATGATCTGGTCAGAACTACTCTTATCCTTGTACTTTGCGATAAAGTCGGTAGCTCCGGAGAATGCGATCTGGTTGATGTACTCGTCAACCTCGCTCTCAGTCATACCAAGACCGTTATCGATAAAGGTAAGGGTCTTTTTCTCAGGGTCTGTAACTACCTGAATCTTTCCCTTATAACCATCGGGTAACTGGTACTCTCCCATCATATCAAGCTTCTTTAACTTGGTAATAGCATCGCAGCCGTTGGAAACTAGCTCACGATAGAAGATATCATGGTCTGAATAGAGCCACTTTTTAATTACGGGAAAAATATTCTCGCTTGTGATTGATAATGAACCGCTTTTTGCCATTTTAGTGCCTTCTTTCTTATAAATTTGAATCGATATTATGTAAACCAATTCGAAATATTTAAAAATAATGCAGGTCGTTTTCTGCCTACAAATGCTATTTTAATTATCCAAAAATAATAAGTCAAGAGAAAATTAGCACTCAAATTAAAAGAGTGCTAACAAAAGGCAAAAAATAACCCCGCAAGCCACTGTTACCAACAGTTTGCGGGATTTGTTAAACTTTTATAAACTATACTTTTACATAAGGCGGATAATAAGGTTCTCTGCCATCTGCAGTTTCGTTTCCGGATAAAAGTACCGCGGGCTCTCTTTCCATGATAGCCTTGCAGTAGTCCTTGCTGTCAGTCAGCTTTCTCGTAAAAGCCATTCCGCCATAGATTAGATTAACGGAGTGGATATCGGAACCGGCGGTTTCCGGCTTATCATGCTCTGCCGCATACGCCTTTGCTTTATCGTCCCACTCCGGCACATTGTGAGACTTGCTAATAATGCAGCTGTGTGTGGCATTTACAGTCTCAACCGCATCGATTAAATCAGGGAAAAGCCTGGTTTCGGGAATATATGGCTCCTCGCGGTACGGATGACAATGAACCACCATTCCTCCCGCAGCATGCACGAGCTCAAGCTGTTCGGCTATGGTGCAGTCCTTTACTTCTGGGTGAGAAAGCAGCCATTCTTTAGAAAGACCGTTTATTAAAAACTCGGTTCCCTTATAGCATGACTCCCAACCGAAAAATACCTGTAAGCCTATTTTGTCCCCTTCCTTTTTTGCATCCTCGTAGCCCTTACAAAAGCCCTCGACCCAGTCACTCCAGGGAAGTGACCTGTCTACGCAGGTATTACCGTAGAAAAAGTGATCCGTTACAATTATGCCTGTATATCCTGCCTTCTTACACGCTCTTGCCATCTCCGCTCCGGTGTTGTGACCGCAGGCCGAAGCCTGGTTTGTATGGAGATGAGTCTCATACGCGTACTTATAACCATCGGGTAAAACCAGTTGCAAACCTTCTTTGTCCAACTCTTCTGACATTTCTTCCTCCTCATATATCTTTTATTATTTCTCCCACTGAGATAAACGCTCCGCGAGGATATATATTATCATTTTACTTTGTATATCCTAAAGTCTCCGCTTTGATCTATAAGCTCAAACTCTGTCTCATCGGTCGAAAGAAGGGACAGATCGTTTGTCGAAAGTACGTAGTCGACATCAAACAATTTAATCTTTTCACCCTTTAGATGTACGCTCAGCAGATCGTTGAAATCAAGCCAGTACGTTCCATATTGATTGTCCTCTTCTTCGAGTTCAAATTTTATATGAGCATATCTGTTGTAGTTCAGACTTTGACTATGATCATCGTCGAGTATATACCATCTTTCATTATTGGGATAGATCTGTGTACTGTTAATGCACCTTGCTCCCTGTGCAATAAGATAATTGGCGACGCTCACTTCCGTATTGTCGGTAACCCATATTCCTTCCGGATCATCCTTTACCAATTCTCCTATCTTTTCCGAAAGGTCAGATTCAAATAACCTTCCAAGCCTAAACTGAATAGGATTTACCGGCATTGAGGCAAAGAGACACAAAACGATTAATAACGTGCAAAAAGGAATATAGTATTTTTTTATATTAAGAACAAGAAATACTATAGCAAATGCCACTACTGCTATAACCAATATCATTTTCTTTGAAACATAAATTGAATACGCCCACCTTGAAGTAAATACCGCAAAAGCAGCATAAATCCCTGCCAGCACAATACTTACAAATGTTTTTAAAGATACAGTTTCCTCCGATAGCCCTTTTATCAGAAAAATAACATTTATCAGGCCGATTGCAGCCATTGCTCTTCCCTGCGTTGACTTTCCGAGCAGGGTAATCTTTGCAAGCCATTCAGGTATACCTACTATACAATAGAAAGATATCAACACATATACCGCCAATAACATAATAGTTAAGAAATCAGCTTTCTTTTTCCTGATCATATTAAATACGGCTATTATTATCCCAATGGGAAAAAGGTCAATGAAAACAGCCATTTCACAAGGATTGCTGTTAATAATCCCTCCCTTGTACGGAAAGAATATGTTTCCCCACTGTGAAAAGTACTTGTATAGTTCTCCCCCGCCAGCGCTTATACGCTTTCCCGGATAATCACTGCCAAGTATGGCCACTACCGTATCCCATGATCTGTATAAAACAAATCCAAGAGAAGCTCCTACAAATATAACCATAAGAGCAATTGAAACATAATCAAAAACCTTCAATTTCTTAAGTCTTGATCTGTCTCTGATCAATACCCAAACCGCCAAAGCCACATAAACATATGCAAGCGGCACCATATCCGCAGGATAGAAAGTTATTGCATATCCGCCTATACACATATACAGTCCTGCCAGACATAATAGTTTTACAACCTTTTTTTCGGCATCAAGATATTTATCAATCAGTAATACGGCAAAAGCTCCGAATACAAGCATCTCTACAAGTCCATTGATTGCAAACCACCACTGAATAACCGGTGAAAAAGCTACCGCAATCATACCTGCAGCCGACAAAAGCTTTTTATTCTTTGTTAAAAGCATAAAAAACTCAAAGTATACAAGACAAAGAACAACTATCCTTGAACTCCAGAAAAATGCCAATCCGCATTCCGTTCCAAACAAAACAAATCCATTTAAAAACGGACGAAAGATCATACCGAAAAAGTCCCTTACCGGCTGTCCATATATAATAAACACGTCTGTTGCTGTTCCTCTCAGCAGATAGTTTATACGTGAATAGGGGTTTTCTCCATAGGACTGTGAGATATTCATGGGTGTATATGTTGCCCACTCATCGCTTCTTATCGCTCTCGGAATTCCAAAAATCAAATCCTTATAGCTACGGCCGATAACATTGTTATATATAGTTATTGATGAACCACTGAGTCTAAGTAATGTAAACAAAACTATGATTCCTGCACCTATCAGAAATCTGTATTTGTACACAAACTTTAAGAACTGCTCCCTTTTGTTTGATATAATAACGCTGACAAAAAGGAAAACCGTAAGAAAAAAAAGAAATCGAATTACATAAGCGAATTCGGTAAGACCATAATTTTCCGTACCCTCTTTAAGTATTTCAAAAAAACTGAAAAAGCGAAAATTATTCCCCGAAAATACATCTCTGATTACTGTATTATTATACAATTTATCTGAAAGATCCGTATATATACCGGTAGTGAGCATTGCCAAAAACACATCCGCAATAAGCACAAAAACGGTCAGTATATTACCTCTGAATTTCTGCTTAGCATTCATATAAATAAATCTCTCCAACTTTTTATATCCACTATAATATACACCACTTCCTCAATTATTACAATTTACAGTTGATTAACATGCCTTCTGAAAAATGTTAATTAACATGTTTTCTGAAAAATTCAGTCTGGGCATCGTTAGCCTTTTTACCCTCCTCAAGTCTCATATTGCAATGAAAAACATGAGCGATTTCCTTGGCTTCCTTACTGCCGTAAATCTTGCATTCTACCTCTATACCTTTTTCTTTGAGGAAATCTGCCATGGGCACGCATTCGCTAACCAGGAAATCATTATAACTCGAAAAAATATATGTCGGAGGATAATTTTTATCAATATTGCTGTGAAGCTCAACCCTCGGGTCTGAAATGAGTTTTTCATCGCCGAGATAATCCATCATAAGCTCATTATCTTTCTCGGAATAAGCTCTTTCAGGCATCTTGTACATGCCGCAGGCAAGCCCTATGGCTTTTAGTTTAACGCTTTCGGGCGCTGTAAGCCCAAAGAGCTTTGCATAACCTTGGTTAGTAAACACGCATGCAAACTGGCTCGTAATCTGGGCTCCCGCAGAATCACCGACGATGAATACATTAGTCTTATCAGCACCGTATTTTTCGGCATTTTCATCTACCCATTTCATCACAGCCATAGCGTCCTCTATCGGCGCAGGAAAATGGTTCTCCGGTGCAAGTCTGTAATTGAAATTAACCACGGCAAACCCGCGCTGCGCGAGATTCATGCAGTAAAACCTGTACAGTTCTTTGTCCCCATAAAAGTATCCGCCGCCATGGATATTAACGATAATCGGAAATCCTTTTTCGGTTGCTGTGTTACCCTTATCCTTTGGAACATATATATCCAGTAAATTCTGCTTGCCGTATGGTCCGTATGAGATGTCTCTAAACTTGTCGAGGCTCTCCGGCTCCTTAAGCCCTGCATCCCTTTTCGCATCGCTCTGCGCCCACGCCTTACGCATGGCATTAACCCGTTCTAAGCTTTTATTATCAGAATTCCCCATGTTGTCTCCTTCTCCGGATATTAAGCTTTATTCCGCCGTCTATGGTCCGGACATAAGTTCCTGTCTTTCTTATATTTATTTGATAACTATAGGTGCGGGCGCCACAATACTTATTTTAGAGCGATAGATGGAGCGCTTAGCCGAAGATGCGTTGCGAAAACGGTCCCGACGATATTGTTTGAGCAGCTCGCCCTGATGAGGCGAGCGTCGCGAGTTGTAGTCGGGCGTTTTTGCACTTAGCAACGCATCGCAGGATAAGTTCTTGCGTAATCGTGCTATAAAATAAGTATTGTGACACTCGTGCCTAAGTTTACAGTTTATACAAAGAAAGTCCGGAACAAGTCCGGACTTTCGCGAATAGTACATATTATCCGAGTACTACAACGACTTCATTCTTATCTTTGAGCTTTGAAGCGGGGATAAGATCGCCGTCAAGTGCTTCTCCGTTTAAAGTAAGGCTCTTAACGCCGCTTGAAACGTGGTTAGGGTTCTCGACCTTAATAGAGATGTGGCTTCCGCGGAAGTTCTTCTCCATCTTCATGCCGTCCCACTCGTGAGGAATTGAAGGAGAAACAACAAGTCCTTCGGGAGTAGGTCTCATACCGCAGATACCCTCTACGCAGCCGACCATAACGGTAGAACCGGTTCCGGTAAGCCAATGCACATGAGCACGTCCTGCGAAAGGTGAACGCTTTGACTCAACGAACTGTCCGTGAACATAGGGCTCGATAACGCGGATCTCAGCCTTGTCGTTCATAGAAGCGGGTGAGCTCTCAAGGAAGTACTCGAAGGCTCTGTCACCGTCTCCCATAAGAGACTCTGCAAGGATAAGCCATCCCTGTGACTGAGAGAAGATACCGCCGTTCTCCTTGGTATCGGGGTTGAAGATGTGCATAAGCGCACCGTCAAAGTAATGATCAACATAAGGGGGCTCGAGAAGCTTTACGCCGTAAGGAGTATTGAGGATGTCGTGTACGGAATCCATGGACTTCTTAGCCTGTTCATCGGAAGCAAATCCGGAGATAACAGCCCAGCTCTGGGGATTGAGCCACATATTTGCCTCGGGATCCTTCTTAGCGCCGACGATAACGCCGTTGTCTCTGATACCGCGGATGAATCTGTCCTCATCCCAGCACTTTGAAAGTGTCTCGCCAAGCTTTGACTTGATATCCTCAAGATACTTGATGTACTCGGTATCATTTCTGTCACCGGCTATCTCAAGCATCATATTAAGAGCGTAGTAAAGCTGGAATGCAACGAAGGTAGACTCACCCTTTGCACCCATTCTTAAGCAGTCATTCCAGTCAGCGTGGAGACCTGCGGGCATATTGTGGTCGCCCATATGGTTCATAGAGAACTCGATAGCCTTCTTTAAGTGGTCATATACGGTATCCTCGCCGCCGTTAGCGTAGAGAATCTTCTCATCGAGGAAAGCGACATTTCCGCTCTCGGCGATATACTTGTAAACAGTAGGGAAGAGCCAGAGAGCATCATCCGCACGATATGAAGGATGTCCGGTCATCTTTACCCACTCGGGATCATCGGGAGTACCTGAATTTCCGGGTACGAAATCAAATACAACAAGGGGAAGTCCCGCACCGTTGTTAACCTGCGCTGAGATCATAAAGCGGATCTTTTCGAGAGCCATCTCGGGATCCATGTGGATGATACCCTGGATATCCTGTACGGTATCGCGGTATCCGTAGCCGTTTCTCTCTCCACAATAGATAAGGGATGCGGCTCTTGACCAGGTAAATGTAATGAAACACTGATATGCGTTCCATACGTTGATCATGTTGTTGAACTCATCGGAAGGAGTCTCAACCATGAAGTTCTCAAGCTTTGCATGCCAGTATGACTTAAGCTCTTCTACTTCCTTTTCTACAGTGCCGGCCTTCTCATACTTCTTAATAAGCTCGTCGGCCTCGGCATTGTTCTTCTGTCCAAAGAGATAGGTAAAGGTCTTGCTCTCACCGGGTGCAAGCTCGATATCGGACTGAAGCGCACCGCAGCAGTTTGCATTGTAGTTAAGAGTTCCGTCGCACTTTCCGCTCTCAACGGCGATAGGATTTGAGTAGGTTCTGTAGGGTCCTATAAAGCTGTCGAGGTTTCCGTTATACGCATCAACCTTAGCGCCCGCAAGTCCGAAGAAACGCTCCTTGTGGTTAGAACCGGTAGCGTCCTTTCCGGAGTTCTCATTGATGTGCTCTAAGATCTTGTTGCCCTCGAATGAAGTTCTTGTAATGAACAGAGTGTACTGAAGGTTAACCTGATCCTGGTTGTAATTGCTCTCATTGGTAAACTCGATAAATCCGTAAACAGAAAGCTTTCTGGGCTTGTCAGAAGTATTGGTCACTTTGCAGTTCCAAACTTCGTAGGTAGCATCCTGAGGTACATAGTAGGTTGTCTCGGAATTAATACCTGCGTAATCGGTAGTAATCACGGTATAAGCTGTACCGTGACGGCAAACGTTCTTGTACTGATCGAGAGGCTTGCCTACAGGCTGCCATGTTGCTGACCAATAATCCTTGTTCTCATTGTCACGGATGTAAATATAACGTCCGGGAAGTGCCATCTGGGAATTGAAACGATATCTTGAGATACGTCCGTTGGCACCGCTTTGTACAAAGCTGTATCCTCCCGCATTATTTGAAATGATTGCTCCGTACGCGGGCGAACCAAGGTAGTTACACCAGGGCGCGGGGGTATCGGGGCGGTCAATGACATACTCTTTTGCGGCAAGGTCGAAATGTCCGTACTGCATTTAATAATCCTCCTCGTTATCATAATTAATGTCAGAATGTGCCATAAGCGCACACAATTTATTTTATCTTTAATATAGAGGATTTACAAGTAAATATAATTACGAAATTAGCTCTTTTTATAAGTTAAAATTAACAAAAGAATAGCCCACGCGAATATCAAAATATTTCACGCAGGCTATAAAACAAATAATCTCATATAATATCCAATGGATATTTATATCATATTATAGGGTGATAGGAGCTCCGAACTTTACTTTTAAAAGCTCTAAAAGTCTCTGTTCTCTTTCTTCGCGAGTCTCATTAAGCTCGAAACCGGATTTCTTGCTTTCCTTTACCATTCTCTCGCCACAGTAATTGCAAAATCTCATTCCGTCTTCTATTTCCTTACCACATTTAGTACATTTCATAATATCATCTCCATATAAAAAGCCGAGGCTGTAATACAGCCCTCCGATTTTCTTTTATCCTAAACTGTTATATACCCGGGGGTAACCCCCAGGTCAATAGGGAAACTGAATTTTCATAAATAGTTTACAATTTTTTCCACCTGATGGACAATTCTTTATGCACTTTTATATGGCTTTTCAGTTTTTTTTGAGACCAAAAAACACAGGGCTGCAACCCTGTGTTTTTTGTAGTGAAAGTCATAAATACTTTCCTTAATCTCTTTTGTACTTTTATAATAATCCCATAGTTTCGCATTGTCAAACACATTTATAAAAACTGTCCTGGTATAGTGCACTAATATATATAATTTAAAGCAAGGAAATTTTTTATAAAAAATACAACCAAACTAATAGACTGACTGTATTAATTCATGCGTTTTTCTATCTTGCCTTGAATGTAAAATTCAAGGGTCCTTATCAAGGCTTATATACTGTAATCGTTGTATACCTAACTCCATTATACACGCCGGCTTCACCGCTAAAATCAAGGCCATAGCCCTCCATTGGCAGCAGGCCTAAACCATTCCAGATTTCATTTACACATTCGTTCAGCTTATCAATGTCAGTTGCAGCTCCAGTAGATGAGCAATATGCATCTACTCCGGAGCCATAAACCTTATACGCTTCATATGGGAAATCTCCAGTGCCGGGAGTGCCTGCACCTGCACTACCCGTATTTCCGCTATCAGCTTCCTGCGCTTTTGCATTAGGATCTCCCTCATACGCCGCTCTACCCTCGCTCTTTCCGTGGTTCTTATAATGATCATAAAGCGCAGTCTTTGAATTTCCTACGGCAGATACAACATCAGGATTATTATTTGCGTAATATGTGGCATCGAACCAATCAGGTATCTCTGCTTCCTTCTTTGCGGCCTCCTCTTCGGCAGCCTTCTTCTCCGCTGCTATCCTTTCCTGCTCCGCGGCATATTCCTTATCGTATGTTTCCTTTGTTTCAAGAATAGCATCATATTCAGTTTTGAAACTATCTGCTTCAGCGTCGTCGTATTCGGCTGAGTACTTATCGGCAAGGGCGTTCAGAGCATCAATGCCTTCGGTATTTCCGTTTGCTTCCATTTCAGCAATGAGACCAGGGATATCGTTTTCGATTGTATTTGCGATATCTTCTCTGAGAGCTGCAACTCTCTCCTTTTCTTTCTCGGCTTCTGCATCAGCTTCAGACTGCTTATCAGCGTCCTCAACATTTTCCGGAACGTCAATGGTAGCTTCTACGATGGTCTCTTCTGCTGTATTTGTTTCTGTAGTTGTTTCAACATTTGTTTCCGTATTTGCTCTTGTGTCAGTATTTACGGCACATCCTGCAAGGGCTCCTACAAGGGTTGCGGCGAGGATGAAAGATAAGATCTTGTTTCTCATTATTTCTAACTCCCTTCTTATATTCGTGATCCTTGTAAATAAAATATATAGTGTTATCTTACCCCCCCCCTTGAATTTTTTGTCAAGAGGAACTTAGTAATTATCCACAAAAATCTCATGGCACCAATGTCATAGACTCAAGACTTTATGCACTATTACAAGTAAAATCCCAAGAAAATCTATCTTCCTGTGCTGAAATTCCCTTATTTTCTTTTTGCTACAATAAATATCTTTTTATCCATAAATCCTTTAACCGCGCCTGTTGAATGCATTTTTAGAGAAAAGTTTTGTGTATATTGCCCATGTTTTTCTTATGTGCATATTTCCGATATTTTCTTTTTTTAATCCAATGTATATAATGGCGGTATCTTAATTATGAGGGGGAAAAATGAATACTAACAGAATTCAGTGGCATCCGGGCTTCTACGGGGGCATCGAACTGGAATTTCGCGACTATAAAGACAGCCTAAAATACGAAACAGAGTACGAACTCTCAAAAAAGTCCTTGCGTGTTGATATGATCATCATACGTAAAGACGAAAGTTGCATCATCAAAAAACAGATTGGTCATATTTTCCGCAAATACAACATAATCGAATACAAAGGCCCTAATGATGAAATGGGAATTGACGTGTTTTTCAAAGTTATAGGGTATATGGGTGTGTACATTAGCAGAGGGCATGAGACTGAAAAGATCTCGCCAAGCGAGGTTACAATTTCTTTATTTAGACACAATAGCCCCGAAAAGCTTTTTGGTGACCTGAAAAATCTTGGAGGAATTATTGAAAATCCGTTTCCGGGGATTTATTATGTAAGTGGAGTAATAAGTATTCCCGTACAGATAGTTGTTATAAAAGAACTATTACCGGAAGAAAATATACCTTTACGAGTACTTACTCCGAGCGCATCCATAGAAGATGCCCGGCGTTTTGTAAAAGAAACGCAGAAATACACTTCAGCCTACGATAAACATAACGCAGATGCGGTTTTGCAGGTAAGCGTATCTGCCAATAGGGATATCTATGAGACATTACGGGAGGAATTCTTTATGTGTGAAGCTTTAAGAGACTTAATGAAAGATGAGATAGAAAAAGACGTTAATGCCGGTATTGAGTTTGGAAAAAGAGAGGGTAAAAAAGAAGGAATTATATCAACCCTCTACGACCTTATTAAAAAAGGCCTTATCAGCATAGAGGATGCGGCCACGCAGGCTCAGATGAGCGTTCCGGCGTTTAAAGCTGAGATGAAGAAACTCGGTTAGCTTTATACCTTTCTTCAATCACCTATAACATTTAATAGCACAAAAAAAGGATGCTTAACATCCTTTTTTTGTGCCATTCAAAGCTTAAATCGTCGGGGTGACGGGAGTCGAACCCATCGCCTCCACATCCCAAATGTGGCAGTCTACCGATGACCTACACCCCGAAAAAGTTTGAAAACTAAAACTCAAACAGCAACTCGTATTATCACATTTATAGCCCCGATTGTCAACGAATTTTTAACGTCACATATTCCCCATCAAGACATCCTTAATAACACCTATGCACTCCCTTGACATATTGTTGGGAAGATAGAGCGGATTCGAATCGGCGGAAATTCCTACGATATTCTCTCCCCCCTGCTTTCTCGCAATAGCGGTAGCTCTAAATACATGGAAATTGTTGGTGACAATACCTATTTTGTCATTTCCCTCATCCACAAGCTCATAGCTGTAGAGAATATTCTGTACAGTGTTTTCAGACTTATTTTCAACGATTATCCTGCTCTCATCAATTCCTCGCTCTACAAGATAATCCCTCATCCCCTCGCCTTCCGGGATATGCTCGTTGGAGCCTTTTCCTCCGGAGCAGATACAGACCGTCTCGGGGTTTTCTATTAAATAATCGTAAGCCTTATCAAGTCTGTACTTAAGTACGACGCTAGGGCCCGTTCTCCTAACCTGGGCTCCGAGAACGATTATATAATCAAGCCCCGGTTCACCCTTTTTCTCGAATCCTGAAAGAATAAATCCCTCCACAGCGATAAATAAAGCAAGTCCCGCCCCGACGATACTTAGGAATATAACCTTTAGAGGCTTGGGAAGCTTGTCCCAGACCTTAAGCCGCCTAAGTACTTCCATTAAGAAACAAAGGATTCCGCCGACAATCCAGACTTTATAAAAACCGTTTCCGCTTCCGGCTCTGTACCCAACAAAGCCATATCCGATCAGTAAAATCCCTGCCACGATCCAAATGATCGTATAAACTAAACTCTTCTTTTCCTTCATTAAACAAAAACCAAATCCTATCTCAGGCTGTTGCCCTTTCTTGAGCGCTTGTTCTCATACATATTTTCATCGGCGCGCTCGAGCATTCCGTCCAGATCAAAAAATCCTCTGGACTCGTAATATCCCGCCGAATACCGTACGGGAATACTAAGCTCATCCGCAAGCTCACAGTCCGGAGTATCCTGACCTTCAAACACCTTAGCGATATCCGAAGATGCTTCCTCCGATGATCCGTACCCATACATAAAATGAACGAACTCATCTCCGCCCAGCCTTGCCGTGATATGCTTCCTCGAGCCGATACCGCTTAAAATCTCAGCTATCTTTTTCAGATAGAGGTCCCCGACCGCATGCCCGTACCTGTCATTGGTATCTTTTAGTCCATCAGCATCTACCATAAAAAGAACAAAGTTACCCGTTTCGGAATAATTTTCCCTTAGCTGCAAAAGCCGTCTTTCAAATCCTCGCCTGTTATACAGCCCCGTAAGCATATCCATATCACGTTCTTTTTCAATCTTCTTGCGTTCTAATACCTGTGCAGTTACATCCGTCACTATTCCGACATAAGTCCCGTTTAAAAACTCCTCTTCGTAGTGAACGTATATCTTTTCCAGCTCATCATTACCTTTTAAGGCAGTTACCTCATAAACATCAGTCATATCGTCTACGGCGTAACGCTTAAAACGTTCCAGAGCTCGCATAAATGTTTCTCTGTGGCAAATAGTCTTGTTCTCGGCAAGTTTAAAAACCTCACTTATAAAACTTGTATACTTAACCTTTGAAGAATTCTCCTGATATTCGTAAACACCGATCTTCAGCTTGCTTTTCTCAAGGACGTAAGAGAGCCTTGCCGTATTCTCCATAAGGCTTTTAACCATAGCGTTTATATGGCTGCTCAGCTCTGAGAACTCCTGACATGTATCAACGGACACCACCGTATCGAGATTGCCTTCGGAAATACTCCTTAAGTCCTCGTTAATCTCATTTGTGGCATCAACCACATACTTGTTCATATACAGCATCATCGAGCGCGTAAGTATTGCCGACATAATAAGAACGCCTATCGCAAACATAAGCAGCGGATCCATAACATCTGCGGCTACATTTCTGAGAGGGTATACATACGCAATGATATTCTCACCTATATTCTTGTAATAAACGAGGCAGGAAACATTATTCACTCTGCAGAGTCTCTCGCTGGCCTTTATCCTTCTGATGTTGAAATTCTTGAAATTAAGCCCGATATTCTCGGCCTTTTCTCCCATTTTTTCGGGCACGGTGGATGCAAGGATCTCGTGATTCTCCGAATCTATTGCGTATAGAGAAACCCTGTCATTGGTTAGCAAAAGAGAGAAAATATATGGAAGCTCATTTTTCTCCATAAGCTTAAGAAGGCTGTTCGGATACATTCCGATCTGGACTATGAACTCCTCATCCTCGCTCCAGACAGCGGAATACTGAACAAGCTTTCCCTCCGCCGTATTGGGCGTTATCTCCTGTACCAGGCTAAGCTTTTTATCTCTGAGCATAGGCTTAAAGAAATTCATCTGCTCTCCGGAATCAAAGCTGTATCCGTAGTACTCCTCGTGAGTTCCGTAGACGATTACACCGTCCTTATCAAAAATATGGATCTCGTCAACATGCATAAGCCCTGCCAGTTTGCGCAGTTCGGATGCACTTTTAACTATATCCGGGCGGTCCTGAAGCACATACGCAATAGCGTTGGCGTTTCGAAGGCAGTCCTCCGTGTACTCCTCTATCGTGGAATCTATCTCTTCCTCATTGCGCGTCAAAACACGCTCCACCTGTTCAAACATTCGGGCAGCGTCTCTTCTGATCACTCGTTCGAAGTTTATGATCTGAATTGTGAATGTGAAAAGTACTATGAATGACATTATGATAAGTATCATCCTGCCAAGATGCATAGCAAGCAAACGCGGTAATTGCTTCTTTTTTTTCATTCTTGTCCCTCATCCTTACAGCAATTTAGATATATGCAATAGTGAAATGAAGATCTCCAAATCTGTCTGTTTCCATAATAATATACGAGGGCTTGCGACCTTCCTGTCTAGGGTAAGACAAGGAGCCCGGGTTTACGACGTAAATATCTCCCTCCCGCCTAATTTCAGGCTTGTGGGTATGTCCGTACATAACAACATCAAGTCCTCTTTCCCTCGCCTCGGCGAAAAGCATCTCCGGTCCCATGGAAACGCGGTATCTGTGGCCATGCGTAGCCATGCATTTATACCTGCCGACCTCAAACTCCACCTCCTGGGGAAGGTCCGAGAAAAAGTCGTTGTTTCCGCTGACCATATACACCGGACAGGTAACCGCAGAACTTATGGCATATTCACTGCCCTCAATATCTCCGCAATGAACAACCATATCCGGCTTATGCATTTCCACTACTTTAAAATAGTTATCGTTCTTTCTGTGTGTATCACTGATGATCAGTACTTTCATGCTCTAAGAGTTCTCTCCTCATAAGTCTGAGTGCTTTTCCGCGATGGCTTATCTTGTTTTTCTCAAGCTCCGGTATCTCAGCTGTAGTACATCCGAGCTCAGGTACGTAGAAAATCGGGTCAAACCCAAAGCCATGCTCTCCCTTTTCCTCAAAGTCAATCTGTCCTTCTATAGTTCCGAGTACACATTTTTCGGTTCCGTCAGGAAATACTGCAGCGATAGCACAAACGAATCTCGCGCTGCGCTCCTTGCCGACTTTTCCTTCGAGACGTCTGATGATATCGGCGTTTTTTATACTGTAAGGAGTATCATGTCCGAGGTATCTTGCAGAATAGATTCCCGGCTCTCCGCCGAGAGCATCAACCGCAAGTCCCGAATCATCCGCAAGCACAAGATCGTCAGGTAAAAGATCATGTACCGCTCTTGCCTTAATAAGCGCATTCTCCTCAAAAGTCGTTCCGTCTTCTTCGATGTCTATATCAACTCCCGCTTCCTTCATAGATACGATCTCGTATCCCGAGCCTTCCATGATCTCGCGGATTTCCCTCATTTTTCCCTGGTTTCCCGTTGCAAAAACAAGTCTCATTATTCAGTTACCTCTTTTACTGCATTTACTATACCTTCGGCTATTGAATCCCTGTACTGCTCCATAGAAAGATATTTCCCTTCCGTTTCATTGGATAGATATCCGACGGTTATCTTTGCCGCAGGTACTTTCATTTCTGTTAAAATACTGTCATCTTCCGCCGCTAAGATACTGTTTGCTCTGTTTTTGGAAGAAATGGCTATATTCCTCAAAAAGCTCTCAGCCAGAAATGCATTGTTCATATCCGGCAGGAAGAAATCATCGTTATAGCAAGCCTCTAAACCGTATTCTTCCGGATCGTCGGTCTTTGCCGTATCCAAAAAAATCACCATATCCGCTCCGCACTCATCGGCAAAAGATATGATTTCCTCATCGCTTCTGTACTCGGCGACGTATATCCTGCTTTTCGCGGTATTAATGTCGTCCGAAGCATTTGCCGCCTTAGGCGCGCTGTTTTCCATAAGTAAAATATCCGAAGCTTTTTCGGCTATGGCGTTTGTAATGTTTTCTGATGTCAGATCTCTTTCGCCTTCTTCGGATACATATGGCTTATCCGCCACCAATAGCAAAATATTCTCGTACCTGTCCTCGGCTTTATAAGGTGAGATCACAAGGGAGGAATTGTCCCTCTGAATCTCGAAATCCCAGACCCCGTCCATTATAAGGGATATCCTCATCTCTCCGGCATACTCCCTGTACGCAGCAGTCTTTATATGACCTGTATCCCCGCCGATGGAAGTATTCTCAAATCCCGTCGCGTGAACTCCGCGTATCCTTATAAAAAGAGTATGATCCTGACAGTAATTCTCTACGGAGATATTCTCGCTCCTTGCAGTAAGAGGCAAAGGTACGGTAATCTTCCCCGAATCATCGCTATCAGTAACCTGCATAACTATCCACTGGGTTACAATATCTTCCTCGAAAATACTCTCTCCTGAGATTCCCTTTGAGCTTTCGCTTATCATAACGGGTTTAGTAGATGCTCTTAAAGTTACAAACACCAGCACAATAAGGATGATAAGGAGCATTACGAAGAATTCCACCCCGGGCTTATACCAGGTGCGAAGGCTCTCCTCCTCATTAGGTTCAATTATCTCATTTCCGTACTTAAGTGTCATAACTGCTTCTTTTGATTACCCTGTTTTGGCGGCTTCGGACCCATAAACTGGTAAAAGTATGTTTTCATCATACCGTTATAGATCTTCCGATTTTTGTCCGCCTTTCGTCCGATGGCAAGCTCCGCCTTTTCAAAGGATGTAATAAGATACATACTCCATGCATCAAGTGCCGCGTATCTTTCTCCGATGACGCGATACAGCGCCGGGAGCTCATCTTTATCCGACAATCTCTCTCCGTAAGGAGGGTTTGTGATTATAAAACCATATTTTTTAGGATGGGAAAGATCCGCAACATCCCTCTTTTGGAAATGGATCATCTTCTCCACTCCCGCAAGACGGGCGTTTTCCCTCGAAATCTTTACCATCTCGTCATCAAGATCGTACCCCTGGATGTCACAGTCTACCGTCTTATCTATAAGGTCCTGCGCCTCTGTGACGGTCTCATACCACATCTTTTTGGGAAGGATATGTTTCCAATCCTCCGCTAAAAAGCTTCTGTTCATACCGGGAGCGATATTCGCCGCCATCATAGCGGCCTCAATAGGAATTGTTCCGCTTCCGCAAAAAGGATCCACAAGTATCCTGTCGGCATGCCAGGGAGTAAGCATGATCAGTCCCGCCGCAAGATTCTCGGCTATAGGCGCCTTTGCGGTCAGTTTACGATAGCCCCTTTTGTGAAGGGATTCTCCCGTGGTATCAAGGCCTACCGTAACTTCGTCCTTAAGTAAAAAGACTCTCAAAGGAAATGACGCCCCGTTTTCCTCGAACCAGTTGGTGTGGTAGACACCCTTTAGCCTCTCTACCATCGCCTTTTTCATAATAGACTGAATATCCGATGGTGAGAAAAGCTTTGACTTTACGCTGGCGGCCTTGGCAACCCAGAACTTTCCGTCCTTTGGTATCCACTCTTCCCAGGCAATAGCTTTTGTACCCTGGAAAAGGTCCTCAAAACTCTCGGCATGGAAGCTTCCCACCTTAACGAGGACTCTCTCCGCAGTCCTAAGGAACACATTGGCTCTGCAAAGAGCCTCAAAGTCTCCGAAAAAGGTTACTCTTCCGTCAGATACCTCTGTAATGTCGTAACCTAAGTCTATTATTTCTTTTTTTAATACCGACTCCATGCCAAAATGGCAGGGAGCTATAAGTTCAAATGTTTTCATACATAAAATACCATTGCACCGTGGGCGCTGAGAGAAACCGAGATCTCATCCCCGAATTCACCCTTTTGTCCGCTCCAAAGCTCGGTAGCGCTGACAGGCATATTGATCTCTATCTCGCTAAGAGGGATACTTATCTCGCTGTCACCGTCGCTTAAGTTAAATACGGCGATATACATTCCGCCTTCGCAGTCATCCGCAACCCATACGCAGGTCTCGGCTCCGCCAATCTCTCTTCTTAAAACCTGATGAGCATTTCTGGAGTTTCGATGCATCTTTAAAATCTTGTCATTAGTAATAAGGCCCATTGTAAAATCATCAAAGCCGGTCATCTCTCCTCCGATGATAAGAGGCGATCTCATGATCGACCAAAGGCTCATCATAGTGATCTGTTCATCGTGAGTAAATGCGGTTTTATTGTTTTTATCATAGTCCTGCTTAATGGGGCCGATGGGGAGCATATCCGCATCAGGGTAATGACCTGCTCCTGCATGGATCGACCATTTCTCAGCTCTTTCAAACATAGCATAAAGTAATTTCCAGTCATCCCAGAAATCATCCGTAATACGCCACATATTGGCTACCTGCTTGTAGATTTCAGCCTTTTCCAAAAGAGCAGGTCCGGGAGAAAGGGAAAGAACCATATCTCTGCCGCATTCCTGAAGGCTCTTAGAGAGCATAACCATCTCCGGCTCTTCGTGAGGAAGTTCTCTGCAGATGTCATCACACTTTATAAAATCAACGCCCCATGAAGCGTAAAGCTTAAAGATCGAATCATAATAAGCTCTTCCGATCTCATCATCTTTAACGCCGTACATATCGGGGTTCCACATACAGATACTGTTAAATCTGGCAGCATCCCTTGCGGTTTTGTCAGTTCCGAGAACGGGCAGATTTTTATGAACCGCCTGACGTGGAATACCTCTCATAATATGGATTCCAAACTTAAGGCCAAGGGAATGAACATATTCTGCAAGGGGCGCAAATCCCTTTCCGCCCTCCGAGGAAGGAAATCTTCCCGGCGCAGGGATAAGTCTTCCGTACTCGTCCATGCTAAGATCTGCGAAGGGTCTGTATTCATGTGAAGTAGCTCCGGGTTCATACCACTGGATATCGACTACAACGTACTCCCATCCGTACTCCTTAAGGTTTTCCGCCATAAACTGCGCATTCTGTCTTACTTCTTTTTCCGTAACTGCTGCTCCGTAGCAATCCCAGCTGTTCCAGCCCAAAGGGGCCACTGTAGGCTTGTACATTTTATACCCTCCAAATAAACACTTCCACGCATCTTTTGATGCCGGACATAATAATCTAGAATAATAATAACAGCAACAAGGTGAAATTACAAATTATGATTTATTAATCAGAATAGAATTTTGAGAGACCTTCGAACTCGTTTGAATTCGAACCGCACGCTGATAAAAAGAACGGAACCGGTTAAATACCGATTCCGTTCTTTTTTCAGCGTGCGCGAGAAGATTCGAACTCCCGACCTTCTGATCCGTAGTCAGACGCTCTATCCAGCTGAGCTACGCGCACATATTAGCGATGTGCTTCGCGTCTTTTGCGAAGCCATGAAAAACGCGATGCACTAACGCGTTTTTCACACGAAGTGTCGCGCAACTTATTGTGTCTTTTACAATAAGTTGATTCCATCGAAGCACCACACAACTCATCGTCTCTTTTACAATAAGCTGTTGCCCACACCATTCCTGACATCTTGCGGCAACAAAAAGCATTATATACTCATTCCTACCCCATGTCAAGCACTTCTTTTACAGTCTCTAAAACTCTGTTTGCATCGAAGGGTTTTGTAAGGAAATCCTCGGCTCCGCGCTTAAGCGCTTCAACCATTTTCTCCCTCTGTCCCGCGGCTGTGATCATAATAACCTTTGCATTTTCATCCGCATGCCTTATAAGGGACAGACATTCAATTCCGTCCATTCTCGGCATAGTTATATCCATCGTAACAAGGTCAGGCTTAAGAGATTTGTACATCTGATAACCCTCTTCACCGTTTTCCGCTTCCCCGACGATCGTAAATCCGTTATCTTCAAGAAGCTCTCTCAAAAGCTTTCTGGATGTCTTTGAATCATCAACAATAAGTATTCCGCTCACTGGTATTACCTCCGTATTAAATATCAAGTACTCCGATTGATATTCCCATCTTCGATTTGCCTGTCTTTAAGCGAACTCTGCAGATCTTAACTGCACTGAATTTCTTTAACTTATTACCGTAATCCGGGGGTTGTAACTCGCAAGCCGTTCCCCTCTCACTCATTTCCTTTGCATACGCACCGCTTATATAATTAAGAAGCTCGGCCGCAGCATCCAAGGCATCCCGCTCGGAGATACCTTCAAATCTCTCTCCCGCGAAATTGGAAACCGCCTCGAGCAGTCCTCCGCTTTCCTCGTAGAGTGAACATACAATTGTACTGTCAGATTCAATGATCTGCCATGCGCCAGGGTTGGGAGAAAAATCTTCAACTATACCGATATTGTCGATAGTCAGCTTTTCATCCATATAGGGGCTGAGCATCCTTACGGCTTCGTCCGCGATAATGCTGTAGTTTTCCATACCTCCCGGCATTTGGTGATTCTTTTTTTCCATGCTAATGCTTCAAAGCTTCCTCCCTAAGCTTACAAGAAAAAGTTTTAATAGCTTCAATGTCAAGAGCGGCGACTGCGCCTCTAAGGGCATTTACGTCGTCCTCTCCGGACCATGGAAGTCCAAATTCGGATATAGCTTTAGCTGCGGGGTCCATACTGTCCACATCAAGGATTTCCGAGGCATCCTCCAGTTTCTTAAGGTGTTCCAGAAAAACCGCTTTGTCAAATTCCGATACCGTACCCTTGTTACCCTCAAAAAGCGGTTTAAGCTTTTCGGAGTAGGATCTCCAGTCGGTAAGGAAAATATCATTTAACGAACCAATGGTTTTTGCATCTTTCTCTATGGCTGCCCTCTCTAAGATAAACGCCATTCCGGCAAGAGGGACGATTCCGATAAGAGTCGCGGAGCTCTTCATACTGTGTACGAGGACCCGATACTCGGAAAGAGCAAACTCGTTCATTATCTTTCCGTTATATATTTCAAGCTTTTTGTAATATTCCTCGAGACGGTCGGCATCCCTTTTTATCATAAGGAGGAAATTGCCGATAGTCTCTTTTAAAGTCTCTAAATCCGAAAAATGAATCCTTGCAAAATCCCAGTCAAGTCCCTCGATGTCATAGTCCTCAGGATTAAAGCCTGACTCGCTTTGGGATTCACCCGCCGTATAGCTTACTACAAGTTCCTCAGGAATAAAATCGGCTATGACCTGCTCCAATAGCGCGGGCTTAACGGGCTTTTTAAGATAGCAGGAAAAGCCTTCCCTGTTGTAGAGATCTTTTGCATCCGTATCGGGATTAGCGGAAAGTGCAATAACAGGAGTACTCACACAGGGACCGTTTCCCTGTCTGATTCTTCTAAAGGTCTCTATGCCGTCCATACCGGGCATCAAATGATCCATAAGGATGACGTCGTACTTTTCGGTTTCTACTCTCGAAAGACATTCCTGTCCCGAGAAAGCCTCAAAGACCTCAATACCGGTCTTTTTAAGAAGCGACTTCACCAGCTTACAGTTCATGCTGTTGTCATCAACAACAAGCACTCTTGCCCCCGGAGCGTACAGTCCGGTTCTTGTTTCGTCCTTTCCAGAATTATTCAATGGCAATTCTCCTATTATGAGGCATTCTCCAAAGAACCCTCATCCGAGCAGCTGTCTAGAAACTCTTCCAAAATATAATCAAATACTTCTTTATTAATGCCGTCGCCATCGTACATAAGGTCTGTGTGTCCGCAATGCTCAGGCTTTGAATATAAGTAAAATATGCAATTATCTCCGGTTATCTCGCTTTCGTGAGAATAGATCGAGTACTGATCCTTCGGCGCCGTTGTATCTTCCGCTCCCTGCACAACAAGTACGGGAACGCTGCTCTCCGAGATAGTATTCTGCGACTTAATCCCCATCATCTTTGGTCCAAAGAGCATCGCCTGATAAGCCCAAAGAGAAGGATAGTTAAGATTTGCTACCTTTCCCACGTATTTAGCGGAAAAAGCGATTATTGCTTCCATTGCGCTGTTTAAACCGGATACGCTGACCACTCCTTTAATATCTTCATCGGTATCAAGGATGGCTGTTGCGGCATATCCTCCGCGGCTGTGTCCAAAGATATAGATATCTTCTCCGGGATAATTTGCCCTTACGTATTCAAGGACGGCCTTAAGATCGTAAACTTCCTGTGAAAATCCCCTGGGAGATTTTCCGCTTGAGCCTACGCATCCCAAAGGATCGAAGGCGAACACATCATATCCGGCATCAAAGAAGAAGTCTACAACAGGAATATAATCATCCGCGCCGGCGTGAAGTCCGGGAGCTATGATCATCATACCCTTCTCATTCTGTACATCATAGAAGTATGAATTAAGGGTCTCTCCATCCATACTGACAGATACATTCTCCCTGCCGTTTAAAAGGTCTGCGTACCTTTCATCGCTAAGGGGTGCAGGTTCTTCTTTCCGATCGTATCTTGCAAAGACCGAGTCATAAATGATCTTTGTGGCTACCGAATTGGAAATAAACAAAAATACCAGTACAATAACTACTATTCTTATAACCTTCTTCTTTTTCATGGAAGTCTTATTAAGCCTCCCCGATAGCGTACAAAAGTATACATAAAGTAAAGAAGGAAGTCATAACGATTCCGACTATAAGTCCGGCTCTTGAAAGATGTCTTCCGGTATTTGCCTTTCCGGTCAAAGCGCCGTATTTTCTCATAAAGTCATTTGACTTGGCAAGACCGATGGCTCCGCAGATAATTCCTGCGATGGAGAAATAAAAGGACAGTGATGTAGCAAGAGCTACGATACCGAGTGCAAGGATAGGTGTTGCATCTGTACTTGCGGCAACATCATTGTTTATCCTGTCGTTATAGGAAACAGGCTGAGGCTGTGCATAAGCAGGCTGGGGCTGTGCATAAGCCGGCTGAGGCTGAGCATATGCAGGCTGAACTACAGGCTGGGCTATGCTCTGAGTCTGCGCCTGTTCAGCTGCAGCTGCTTTAAGTCCCATTGACTCTACACTTGTTCCGCAGGCCATGCAAAACTTATCTCCGGGATTGATTTCGGATCCACAAACAGTACATTTCATTTTAAGGAAAACCCTCCACAAATTCTTTAGATATTATTACTAATTATTATATAATAAACTCTCTCTCGTTGCAAAAAAACTTTTCTTTTCATATAATAGGGATTGTTGACTTTAGTTTTCGTAATTATTTATAAGAGGTGTAACATGATAAGTGCAAATAATGTGACCTACCGTGTAGGAAAAAAGGCCCTTTTTGAGGATGTAAACATCAAGTTTACCGAGGGAAACTGCTATGGCCTTATAGGAGCAAACGGAGCGGGTAAATCTACATTTTTAAAGATCCTCTCCGGCGCCCTCGATACTACAAACGGTGAGATAGTAATAACCCCCGGTCAGAGACTTTCCGTACTCGAGCAGGACCACTTCAAATATGACTCATACGCTGTAATGGATACCGTTATCATGGGTAACGAGCGCCTTTACCAGATCATGAAGGAAAAGGATGCCATCTATGCAAAGGAAGATTTTTCCGAGGAAGACGGTATCAGAGCCAGCGAGCTTGAGGCTGAATTCGCCGAGATGGACGGATGGGAGGCTGAAAGCAATGCAGCGATGCTCCTTAACGGACTCGGAATCGGGACCGAGTTCCACTACAGCCAGATGGCTGACCTTGACGGTTCATTAAAGGTAAAGGTTCTCCTTGCAAAGGCGCTTTTCGGTAATCCCGATATTCTCCTTCTCGACGAGCCTACCAACCACCTTGACTTAGACGCTATCGCATGGCTCGAGGACTTCCTCATCGACTTCGACAACACCGTTATCGTTGTCAGCCACGACAGATATTTCTTAAACAAGGTCTGCACTCATATCGCAGACATCGACTATGGTAAGATCCAGCTCTACGCCGGAAACTACGACTTCTGGTACGAGTCCAGCCAGCTGATGATCCGTCAGATGAAGGAAGCAAACAAGAAAAAGGAAGAACAGATAAAGGAATTACAGGAGTTTATTTCCCGTTTCTCAGCAAACGCTTCAAAGTCCAAGCAGGCTACATCACGTAAGCGTGCCCTTGAAAAGATCCAGCTTGATGAGATGCGTCCTTCCAGCAGAAAATACCCCTATATCGACTTCAGACCCGAGCGCGAGATCGGTAACGAAGTCCTTACCGTCGAGGGTATTTCCAAGACTATCAACGGAGAAAAGGTTCTCGACAATGTATCCTTTATCATGGGACATGATGACAAGATCGCATTTGTCGGAGGAAACGAGCTTGCAAAGACCACCCTTTTCCAGATCCTTGCAGGCGAACTCGAACCCGATGAAGGAAGCTACAAATGGGGTGTCACCACCAGCCAGTCCTATTTTCCAAAGGACAACACGGAACTTTTTTCCGGAAATGAGACCATCGTGGAGTG
>CADATP010000020.1 GCA_902790935.1 uncultured Lachnospiraceae bacterium
AGGGGCAGTAATAGCAATATGCATATAATGACAACTCTTTTTTTATTCAAAACAACTCTCCGCTTTAAACTTCATTACTGGCGTCCTAAGGCTTCTTGTAGTAAAATACTAATAGCTTTGTAAAAACCAAAGGATGAGAATAATGCTGTTCAATTCACAATTTTTTATTTTCATATTCCTTCCGATTTGTCTGGTAGCTTGGTACCTGTTACGGAAGTTTAAAAGGTATGATCTTTCTTTGGCTTTTTTAATCGGGATGTCTCTTTGGTTCTACGGTTATTTCGATATCCATTACCTTTATATAATCATCCTCAGTATTGCCATCAATTATCTTATCAGTTTTTTGATCAAAAAAATAGAAAAGCTGAAAAAAATTTTCCTGATCACCGGTTTGGTGTGCAACCTTGTTCTCTTAGGCTACTTTAAGTATTTTGATTTTTTTGTTTCAAATATCAACGCGGTATTTAAAACAGATTTTGCCCTAAAACACATCGTCCTTCCATTAGGTATAAGCTTTTTTACTCTTCAGCAGATTTCCTATATCGTTGACAGGTATAAAGGCTCGGCTCCCCACGTAAACATACTTAAGTATGCTTCCTTTGTAACATTCTTCCCTCAGCTGGTAGCCGGTCCCATAGTCCTGCACAGCACCTTGCTTCCGCAGTTTGAGGCAGAAAATGCCCGTAAGTTTGATATAAACAGCTTTCTTGAGGGCTCTGTCCGTTTTATTCTCGGACTTATAAAGAAGGTTCTTATCGCCGATCTTTTTGCCCTTCCGGTGGATTACGGCTTCGATAAGCTTTACTACCTCGATACGCCGTCAGCCTGGATCGTAGCGATCTGCTATACTTTAGAGATTTATTTTGATTTCAGCGGATACTCCGATATGGCTATAGGTCTTGGAAAGATGTTCGGGATCGATCTTCCGGAAAATTTCAATTCACCTTATAAAGCTACAAGCGTGCGGGACTTTTGGAAAAGGTGGCACATCACCCTTACAAGTTTTCTTACAACCTACCTTTACATACCTCTCGGCGGTAATCGTAAGGGTTCCTTCCGTACAGCACTTAATACGATGATCGTATTTGCGGTAAGCGGGTTTTGGCACGGAGCCAGCTGGGCTTTCGTTCTCTGGGGCGTACTGCACGGTCTCGGAGTACTTTGGTCAAGAAGGAAATTCTTAAAAGTTAAGCACAAACTTCCCGCACAAGTATTTACTATGTTTTTCCTTGTCGTCACATGGACGATCTTTAGAAGCGAAACCTTAAATACAGCGCTTATAATGCTGAAGAAAATGTTCATCCCTTCATATACAGGATTCATAATAGATATAGGCTCTACTATGTCCCTTTTACCGGAGCTTAAAGGAGTGATGGAAAAGATACTTCACATCGGAGCGCCAACCCTTTATATAATCTATGCATCGCTCCTTGGGGTATTTATTGTTATAGCCTTTATTCTATGCAATCTGAAAAACGCCCGTGAGATTACGGCTGAGCAAAAGCAAAAAAACTACTCCTTCGGATTTATAATATGTCTTGGAGTCGCATTTGCGCTTTGCGTTATATTTATGACAAGAGTAAGTACTTTTCTATACTTTAACTTTTAAGCAGGGGAATTGACATGAAATTTAAGAACATTGCAAAAACACTGATCGTCTCTCTACTGACAGTTAGCTTTTTATTCTCTACGTCTCTTCCCTCCTACGCGGAGGATGACTACGAATACCTTCGAAATATGAATGTATCCGCCGACGGCGGGGCGACGAAAAACGTTAAATACATCGACATGTACTATGACCATGACGCCTACGTATCCTTACGGGATATGGCTGCAGCCCTTTCGGGAACCGGTTCCGCTTTTGATGTTTCCATCGAAAAGGATACCATTCGCCTGACAAGGGGCGGCGTATATTCCCCCGTTGGCGGAGAAGGCTCCGCATTCACCGTTCTTACAAGAGACCCATCAAGTAAGGAATACGTAAGGAGAAGAAATACTTTTATCTTAGACGGGCAGAATGTCCACTACTACACCTTTATCTACAAGGATGAGGAAACCGGTTACTACGACTGCTTTATGTACCTGCCGGATTTTGCACTCCTTCTGAACAAAAACCTGAGCTTTACCGGAAATACTCTTTCCATAGATTCTTCCGCCCCCCTTAGTATCTCCCCCCAAGAGCTGGAAAAAAGCGGATATTTTCTTGCAACAAACGCCGTTCTTCTCGGAGATATAACCAATGGAGAAATCTACTATTCATACCGCGGCGACCTCTCAGTGCCCATGGCAAGTACCACAAAGCTTATGAGCTATATTGTTGCTATGGATGCGATCACGAGCGGTGCCATTAGCTACGATACCGTCGTAACAACCTCTGCTTCGGTAGAAAAGCTTTCCAATTCCATCGACGGCGGATTTCTTATAAAAGAGGGAACAAGCGTAACAGTTGAAGAGCTTTTGTACGCTATGCTCCTGCCCTCGAGCAACGAGTGCACACTTGCCCTGGCTGAAGCCGTGGCCGGAAGTGAAAAAGCCTTCGTCGGAAGGATGAACGAAAAAGCAAAAGCCATAGGTCTTTCCGAAGGAACGGAGTTCTTTACCTGCAACGGACTTCCTGTTTATACCGAGGACGTACTTCGGAGTAAAGTTCAAAACCGGATAACCGCAGAGGATATGTTTAAGCTTGTCTGCTATCTGATGTCCCGCTATCCCCAGGTTACGGATATCACATCCTGTACGTACAAAACGCTGCCCTCTTTCAGCCGCACGGTCTACAATACTAACCCTATGCTCTACAATGTCGCCGGCTGCATCGGCTTCAAAACCGGTACGACCAACAAGGCCGGCTCTTGCCTTGTAAGCGCAGTTTCCGTTTCCGGAGATAATGGAATTCACACTATCTGCTGCATAGAGCTTGGTGCCGAAGATATCGTTACAAGAAACAATGTTTCCCAACTGATGTTAACCTACGGAAAAAACGTATACAAAAACGGCGGCGCCTCCTCCATCCCCGAATATACAGAGGATGAAGGAAACACCACCGATGAAATTTTTGTTCCCATAACGGGAGAGCTCCCCAAGTCAGGAGATGAGCTTGCAAGACTACTTATCTGGAGCGCAAGAAACGCCTTCCCCATCCCGGAGCCCGAGCTTATTGAAGTACCTGAAGGCGAGGGCGAATAAGCCTAACCTTCGGGTATCAATATTTTCATCTCATCAAGGAGCTGCTCTGTAAGTCTAAGGAGCTGCTCCTCTTCTTTTTCCATGAGAGTTTCTTTTTCGTAGCTGTAAAGAAAAGCCGGCTTTCCGTAATGATTAAACTTCAAATTCTTTCCGACCTTAAGCATCACATCCGGAACCTTTGCGGCATCAAGCTTTGCATCCGGTTTAAATATAAAGCTTATAACACCGTCAGAGTTTCTGACCTCTGTGATATAAAGCTTATGAGCCAGAGCACGCATAAGAGAAATACGAAGGAGATTATCCGCCGGTGCAGGGACACTTCCGAATCTGTCTATAAGTTCATCCCTTATCTCACCCAATTCCTTTTCGGTTTCGATTCCCGCAATACGCTTGTACATATCAAGCTTTTGCTCTTCGTTAAAGATATACTCCTGGGGTATATAAGCGCTGACGCCTATATTTATAACGGTATTGAAGGACTCGTCTATCGTAATGCCCTTCATCTTTGAGACCGCTTCGTTCAGCATCTTGCAATACAGCTCATATCCCACAGCCTCCATATGACCGTGCTGGGTCTTTCCGAGAAGATTTCCGGCTCCCCTGATCTCCAGATCGCGCATCGCTATCTTAAATCCGCTTCCGAGGTCGGTAAACTCTCTTATAGCTTCAAGCCTCTTTTCCGCTACTTCCGTAAGGATCTTGTTCTTGCTGTACATAAGGAAAGCGTAGGCAACCCTGTTGGACCTTCCGACTCTTCCTCTTAGCTGATAGAGCTGTGAAAGGCCAAATCTGTCGGAATCCTGGATTATAAGTGTATTGACATTGGAAATATCCATTCCCGTTTCGATTATGGTGGTGGAAACAAGGACATCGATCTCGCCGTTTACGAAATCGTACATGATATCCTCCAGTTCCCTCTCGTTCATCTGACCATGGGCATATGCGACATTTGCATCAGGGATCATATCCTGTATCTTTGCCGCCACCTCCGCTATCTGGTTTACCCTGTTAAAGACATAATAAACCTGTCCGCCGCGGCCAAGTTCCCTTGTTATCGCTTCTCTTACAAGCTCATCGTTATGTTCGCAGACGAAGGTCTGTATCGGCAGTCTGTCATTAGGCGCCTCCGTTAAAAGGCTCATATCCCTTATTCCCACAAGGCTCATATGAAGAGTCCTTGGGATAGGTGTGGCAGATAACGTCAAGACATCAACATTCTCTCTTAGCTTTTTGATCTTTTCCTTATGTCCTACGCCGAATCTTTGCTCCTCGTCTATGATAAGGAGTCCAAGATCCTTGTAGGTTACATCTTTTGATAATAACCTATGGGTACCGATAACGATATCAACCTGGCCCTTTCTAAGATCCTCCACTACTTTCTTTATCTCGGAAGCAGTCCTGAAGCGACTTAAAAGTTCAACCCTTACCGGGAAGTCCTTCATACGCTGCACAAAGGTATTGTAATGCTGCTGCGCAAGGATCGTGGTAGGTACAAGATAGGCGACCTGTTTGTTCTCCTGTACGGCTTTAAAAGCGGCTCTGATGGCGATCTCTGTTTTGCCGAATCCGACGTCCCCACAGATCAGTCTGTCCATAATACGTCGGCTTTCCATATCCGCCTTTGTATCGGCGATGGCTGCCTTCTGGTCCTCGGTCTCCTCGTAGGGGAACATCTCCTCGAACTCCTGCTGCCATACGGTATCCTTACCGTACATAAAGCCTTCGGTCTGCTGCCTCTTAGCGTAGAGCTCAACAAGGTCCTGGGCGATCTCGTCAACAGCCGCTCTGACCTTTCCTTTTGTACGTTCCCACTCCTTGGTACCCAGCTTATTGATCTTCGGAACCTTTTCCGCATCCGCAGAGGCGTACTTTTGTATCTCATCAAGCTCTGTTGCAAGGACGTAAAGAACCCCGCCGTCCTTGTACTCAAGCCTTATATAATCCCTTACGATATGGTCGGACTCGACTTTCTCGATACCCTTATATATACCGAGTCCGTATACCTCGTGAACAACATAGTCGCCGGGCTTTAAATCCTCAAGGGAGCTTATCTTGGTTCCCTGAAGATTAACCTTTCTTCTTCTCTTTTTCCTGCGCTCAGCCCCGAATATATCAGTTTCCGCAAGTACGACAAACTTGATCAAAGGATATTCAAATCCCTTTGAAATACGACCGTATGAGACAAGCACCTCGCCCTGTGCTATCTCTCTGTCCTCATCCTCTGAATAAGCCGCAGGGATATCCATGTTCCGGATTTCTTCCGCAAGCCTCTTTGCTCTCGTTCTCGAAGGCGAGAGGAGGAGTACCGAATACTTTTTCTTGCGATAACCTTCAAGGTCCTTGGAAAGAGCCTCAAAGCTTCCGTTGTATGAGGCTATGTTTCTGGCACCGATGTCATATTTATAATCTGCCTCAAAATATCCTAACCCCGGAGACAATGTGGACATAGCTATAGCGTTACATCCCGAAATACACTCCGCTATCTCCTCACCGCTGCAAAGAAGATTAAGCTGCCCGGGAAGACAATATCCCATTTCCAGTCTGTGCTTATAGCTTTCGGTAAATTCATACCATACCGCTTCGGCCTGTTCCTTAAGTCTTGCAGGCTCCTCAAGGAATATAAAAGCCTCTTTTCCCGTTATCTCCGAGATCCACTGCGGCAGCGACATTATCTCGGCATTTTCATTGTCCTCGTAAAAATACTTTATATAACTCTCAAGGTTAACCTTAAGTCCAAGTTCTAATGCCTCTTCTTTAAGAGTCGCCATTATCTTTGAAAGCCGGTGTGCCTCTTCAGTCTTAAAACTATCGCGGAGTTTTTTCTCCTGTTTTTCCCCTTCGGCGCAGATTTTCTCAATTCCGGCTCTTAATTCATCATCCGAAAGTATAAACTCTGTCGCAGGATAGATGCAGACTTCCTCTAAGTTTTCCATTGACCTCTGGGTAAGAACATCGAAGGACCTGATGGACTCTATATTATCTCCCCAAAGCTCTATACGATATGGGTTTTCCTCTGTAAGATCAAATATATCGATTATATCTCCGCGCACAGAAAACTGCCCCGGACCTTCTACCTGCGGCATTTTCTCGTAGCCCAGGCTGACAAGGTCACGGGAGAGCTTTTTCGTATTAATCTCTGTATCAGGCGACAGTTCGATGCAGGATTCTTCCCTGGCTCTTACTGCGACAGGGTTCATTAATGCAGCGTAGGTTGTTACGATAGTAACCTTATCCCCTTCATAAAGGCGGCGCAGCGTGCTTACTCTTTCCCTTGTAAGCTCGTTTCCGTGGATGTCCGCCTGGAAAAAAATAAGATCCTTGGCAGGGAAAAAGCAGGCCCCGGAATCGTAGAAAAGATACTCCTCGTACAATTCCCTGGCCTTGATATCATCGTATGTTACTATAAGCGTAATCTTTGAGTCCGCGGAAAGCGCTCTCATAAGGTGTAGCTTTTGAGCATCTACGCAGCCGCTTAAAGCAATGATGCCTTTATTCTTTTTTCTTTTTAAGACGTCCTTAATGCTTTGAAAATCGGACAGTCCCTCAAGTGGAGAAAATAATGCTTTCATTTTACTTTTTCTTTGTATTAAACTTATTCATAGCGGTTTCCGTACCGCTTTCAATAATAGTCTGTGCGGCGGATACAGCGTTATCTATAGCTTCCGTAAAGGTTTCAATATCCTTTTTATCTATTCCGCCAAGAACATGGGAAACAAGGTCTCCCCCAACTCTTTTGGCTCCGACACCAACACGGATCCTTATAAACACCTCACTTCCGAGGTGGCTGATTATATTCTTAAGCCCGTTATGCCCTCCGGCGCTTCCTTTAGGTCTGATGCGGAGCTGTCCCACATCAAGATCGATATCATCGGATATAACGATAAGCTCGCTTTCCGGGTCTGCTTTGTAGTAATCAACAACCTCACGGATGCTTTCACCGCTTAAGTTCATATATGTCTGAGGCTTAACAAGCACAACCTTTTCCCCGGCAAAGGTACCCTTTCCGATAAGAGCTTTATGCTTTTTCTCAGTAACCCTGATACCCGCTTTGTCAGCGATTGCATCTATAACCATAAACCCGGCGTTATGCCTCGTTTTTTCATATTCTTTACCCGGATTTCCGAGACCGGCAATAATATACACTTTTTCTTCCTCCTGTTTTTCCGTAGCTAGATTTTACTATAAATAAATTTTTTAGTACAGTAAAAAGCAAAAAACAGAAAAAGAAACCGGAGCCAAGCTCTTCCTTCCCTTTCTGTTTTCTTTACTCTTATTCAATTGTAAGTACCTGCCGTTCCCAAGCAGGATTTTCTTTACGACTCTTTCAGTTTCGAACCGCTGCCTTAGTTATCCTCTGCATTTTCGTATGCTTCAAGGATGATTTTCTGTATTTTCTCTCTCGTTGCTGAATTAATCGGATGTGCGATGTCGCGATATTCACCGTCTGCTGACTTCTTGCTGGGCATTGCGATGAATAATCCTCTTTCGCCTTCAATCACCTTGATATCATGGATTACAAACTCATCCTCAAGAGTAATTGATACTACTGCACGCATTTTACCTTCTTTGGTAGTCTTGCGAACTCTAACATCCGTAATTTCCATTCCGTACTACTCTCCTGTATTTATTTTTTATTAGAGCATTTACATGCCCCCTTAATCACAAACCGACCGGGCGCTTTTTAAGACGTCGGTCGGTTCTATGATGTAAGCAAAATTTAAATTGTGTACCGCTCGTTCCTCTCAACCACGATTTTTACGCCGTTATCGCCTTTGTAATAGGAACCGGCCTTAATAGTACTGTGACTTTCTATGATACAATTTTCTATTGTTACGTTATCCGCAATATAGACATCATTGAGAATAATTGAATTCTTGATAGTCGTATTATTGCCGATATAACTCTTTTTAAAGATGACCGAATCCTCGATCACTCCATTTACGATACAGCCACTGGATACTAAGCTGTTACTAATGGCTGCACCTGGATTATACTTCGCCGGAGGCAAATCGTCAACCTTTGAGTAAATATCCGGGTGTGACCTGAAGAAGTAATCTCTTACTTCCTTCTTGAGGAAGTCCATATTTGTATTGAAGTAATCATCGACTGCAGCGATGTTTCTCCAGTACTCTGTGGTCTTGTATCCGTATATTCTCTTGATATCCTTGTATCTTATCAGGATATCTCTTACGAAATCGTAACGGTCTTCCTGTGCGCTCTTTTCGATCATCTCGATGAGCTGTCTGCGGCGGATAACATAAACTCCGCAGGAGACGATAGTGGATTTAGCCTGCAGGGGCTTTTCCTCGAACTCCTCGATACGATTATCTTCGTTCATTGTGATGGTTCCGTATCTCTCGATTGCGGATCCTTCGGGAAGATCCGAGCAAACTACTGTAATATCAGCTTTCTTGTCTATATGGTATTCCAAAACCTTATTGAAATCCATCTTATAAACGCAATCACCATTGGCTATTACAACATATGGTTCATGACTCTTTTTTAAGAAACTGATATTTTGATAAATTGCATCTGCCGTTCCACGGTACCAGTTACTGTTCTCAGCGGTAACAGCAGGAGTAAGTACGTAAAGTCCGCCCTGCTTACGTCCGAAGTCCCACCATTTGGATGAATTAAGGTGTTCATTAAGGCTGCCTGCATTGTACTGTGTAAGTACCGCAACCTTTTGAATATGGGAGTTGGACATATTACTTAATGTAAAGTCTATACTTCTGTAGCTTCCGGCTATAGGCATTGCGCATACCGCTCTTTTCTGTGAAAGAACATCCATGCGATGATTGCTTCCGCCGGCTAAAATAATACCGATTGCTCTCATGGTTAATCACCTACCTTAATCAATGTTTTTCCACTGGGCAAAACGCCGTTCGGATAATCGGCCGCTGTGGTTTCGCCAAAGACAACAGAGTTCTTGCCGACCGATACGCCGTCCGGGATTATACTCCGTTCTCCGACTGTGACTATTCCGTGATTATAAATATGAGGAGCGGTATCATTCTCAACTTCCTCGCCTATACCGAGCTTTACGTTATTACCTATCACGGTATCCTCGGCAACGATTGCTTTGTAGAGTTCACTGCCATCGCCTATCCTCGTCTGGTTCATAATGATCGAATCTCTGACGACGGCGCCCTTGCCAATGGTTACTCCGCATCCTATTACCGAATTGTAAACTTCTCCATATATTTCAGATCCTTCTCCGATTATACTCTTTTCAACTTTACTCTCTTTGGAGAAATACTGAGGAGGCTGGATCTCGGATTTTGTGTAAATCTTCCAATACTCTTCGTAAAGGTTAAACTCCGGAACGATGTCGATAAGTTCCATATTGGCTTCCCAATAGGAGTTTAAGGTCCCTACATCCTTCCAATATCCGTTGAACTCGTAAGCATAAAGCAGCTTGCCCTTTTCATGGCAATACGGGATAACATGCTTACCAAAGTCGAGATTTGGTTGATCCTTTAGGGCTGTGAATGCAGCTTTAAGGGTTTTCCAGGTGAAGATGTAGATGCCCATACTTGCGAGATTACTGCGAGGATGTGCCGGCTTTTCTTCAAAGTCTGTAATTCTCTTGTTCTCATCGGCTATCATGATTCCGAATCGGCTCGCTTCCTCCATAGGAACCGGCATAACCGCAATAGTTACGTCAGCTTTGTTAGCCTTATGGAAATCAAGCATAACCTCGTAATCCATCTTGTATATATGGTCTCCGGAAAGGATAAGAACATAATCCGGATTAAAGCTTTCCATATATTCAATGTTCTGGTAAATAGCGTTAGCCGTACCGGTATACCACTCGCTGTTTTCACTCTTTTCATAGGGAGGAAGAACGCTGACACCGCCGATATTACGGTCCAGATCCCACGGAATTCCGATTCCGATGTGGGTGTTCAAACGAAGAGGTTGGTACTGAGTAAGTACTCCGACAGTATCTACACCGGAGTTGATACAACTAGATAGCGGAAAGTCAATGATCCTGTATTTTCCGCCAAATGCAACCGCAGGTTTTGCAACTTTTGATGTTAATACACCAAGACGGCTGCCTTGTCCGCCAGCCAGAAGCATGGCAATCATTTCCTTTTTAACCATACACCCTCCAGTTCTCAGGTTCGTTTTTTAGCGCCCCGAAGAACTCTAATAAATATGGAGATATTATAACACTATTTAGGAATATATGGAATAATTTACACAAAACCTTTTGAATTTTTGTGAATTTTCTATCTAATTTATACAATTTTTAGCCAAATTGACTAAAGATTAGCTCAATTATATACAGAAACGCTCTAAATATGTTTCAAATTTTTGACAACTATTACCACTTTATTACTTTTCTAAGGGTTTTTCCGAGGCCAAGAGCTAAGGCGATCTTTGCAAGGTCGGGAATAATAAAGGGAACTACGCACCAGCCGAGAGCTGTTGCAAGTGTGATGGCATCCTTTGTGTGGGCGTATACTACCATAAACCAAACTGTTCCGAATGCATAGCAAACAAGAAGTCCAAGGACCATTGCTACAATTTCTACCCAAAGTTTTCTACCCAAAAGGGAAGTTAAAAGCCAGAATACAAGTGCAGAAAAAATAAATCCGATAATATAACCGCCGGTTGTTCCGATAAGTGCTCCAAATCCGCCCTTAAATCCTGCAAATACCGGTACTCCCACTGCTCCGAGGAGAATATAGATAAGTACAGAGATCGTTCCCTTTTTACCGCCGAGGAAATAAACCGCAAAAAATACCGCAAATGTCTGAAGTGTAAAAGGTACGGTTGTAGGAATGGAAATCCATGAACATACAGCCATAAGTGCTGCGCATACCGCTATGAACACAAGGTCGATAGTTCTGAATTTACTGTCGTTGTTTGTTTTTGTTAATGCTTTTGCTTCGCTCATTTTTTAATTTCTCTCATTCTTTCATATTAAATTGTTAACCAAGCCCTAGAAATAAGGTTATCAATCTTTAAGATATTAACATTAGGGAAGAGTATTGTCAACCTTGTGTTCTGTTTATGGTTAACAAAAAAGGCAGGTGCTAAGCACCTGCCCTATGTTCATGCATTAATATCTATAAAATATTCTATTATCCAAGCTCACCGTTTTTGTATCTTGTAACGATGTTCTGGATTCTCTCGTTAGGATTGAGGAGATCGGAGATCGACGAATCGTGGTTCAAGGTATCAATGATGTATGCGATGTACTTACTGAGGTCGCAATTAATGTACCACTCGCGCTCTAAAAGCTCGGGAGTCTGGTAAATAAGGTTCGTAGTAAGTACTCTTGTAATAAGTCCCTCTTCAAATGCCTTGTCAAACTTATCAAGTCCGCTTGTAAAGAGACCGAATGTTGCAAATACAAAGATACGATTTGCCTTTCTCTCTTTAAGTGCAGCGGCTACCTCAAGTACGCTCTCACCGGATGAAATCATATCATCGATAATGATCATATCCTTTCCTTCAACATCGCTTCCGAGGAATTCATGTGCAAGGATAGGATTTCTTCCGTCAACGACTCTTGTATAATCGCGTCTCTTGTAGAACATACCCATATCAAGGCCAAGTACGTTGGCAATATAGATAGCTCTCTTCATTCCGCCTTCATCGGGGCTGATAACCATCATATGGTCGGCATCGATCTGAAGTCCCTTGTAATTCTTAAGGAGTCCCTTAATAAACTGATAAGCGGGCTGAACAGTCTCAAATCCGTTAAGAGGAATAGCATTCTGTACTCTGGGATCATGCGCATCAAAGGTAATGATGTTATCTACGCCCATCTTAACAAGTTCCTGAAGCGCAATGGCACAGTCAAGAGACTCTCTTGCTGTTCTCTTATGCTGGCGGCTCTCGTAGAGGAACGGCATAATAACTGTAATTCTTCTTGCCTTACCGCCGACTGCAGCGATGATTCTCTTTAAATCCTGATAGTGATCATCAGGTGACATATGGTTCTCATGGCCGCAAAGTGAATAGGTCTGAGAATAGTTAAGTACATCAACAAGAAGGAAAAGGTCGGTACCGCGAACAGACTCCAATATCTGTCCCTTTGCTTCTCCGGATCCGAATCTGGGTACCTTTGCCTCTAAGATATATGTATCTCTCTGATATCCTGCGAAAGCAAGGGAGCCTTTGTGCTCACTTTCACGCTCGGCGCGCCACTTTACAAGGTAAGCATCAACCTTGTCTCCAAGTTCTCTGCATCCTTTAAGAGCTATAATTCCAAGCGAGCCTACGGGTATAGTCTCAAGGTTTCTCTTTTCTTCACGATTGCCCATTAGATAAATTCTCCTGTATAAACAAACTGTTAACGATTATTTACCCCGGTCCCCCAAAGACCTTTGCCATTATATACGAAGTACCGCTATTTGACAAGCATTCTTGTATCTTTACCTGTAAGTTGCAGGAAAATAAAGTTGCCGGTAAGTCTTGAGAGTACTCTTTCCGAATACCTTTCTCCGAGCTCCCTAAGGTCAAGATTTGTAGAGATGATCGTCGACTTTCTCTTTAAGTTGCGTTCATTAATAAGTCCGAAGAGGGCTGACGCAACAAAACTGTTTGAAAGCTCAGTTCCAAGATCATCGATAATAAGAAGATCGCAATCGTAGAGATTGCCCGTTTCCTCAGCGCTGTCCGCACTGTCTTTCGAAAACTGCTTTTTGGCGAGAATATCAAACAGTGATATGGAACTTAAGTATATCACAGAATGATAGGTTTCGAGAAGTTCCGACGCGATACAACAGCTTAAAAAGCTTTTTCCCGTACCGACCGTACCGTTAAACAAAAGGTTCTTATACTCGGTATCAAAGGTCTCCACAAAGTTTTTACAAACGCTTGCGGCCGTCTTTAGCCTCTCTAAGTCCTCCCCTTCCTGGTAAGAGAAACTGAGCTTTGAAAAGTTTTCAGTCTTAAGAAGCTGCCTGATTCCCGACTGGTTATAAAGGATATTTATCTCCCTGTCTTTGAAACAATGGCATTTATACCTTGTCCCGTCCGGTTCGTAGACATATCCCGTATCCTTACAATACTTGCAGTCGTATATCGGCTCGAAATCCTCATTGGAAAGACCGTTGCTCTCCAAAAGAGCCATACGGTTTACCAAAAGCTCCGTAACCTCATTCTCAATATCTTCTATCTGTCTCTCATCCGCGCCTTCCATCTTAAGTCTCGCTTCCCGGACCTTAAGCGTAACCGCTCTGTTTTCCCAGGCCTTTATCTCCGGGAACTTCGCGTAGAGCATCTTTTGTTTCTCGGCGGTAGCTCTGGCGTTGCGGTTTCTGATCCTGTCGTACTCGCGCATTATGGAATCGTATTGTTCGTTAGTCAGTGACATTTTTGACCTCTGTATTAATTGGCGTAAATTCTCTTAGCCAGCTCATCGTAATCGATATCGTTCTGTTTGAAATTACCGAAGCTTCCCGCAAGGTTCTTTCTTGCAGATGTATCAGCAGTGTATGTCGTTCCGCCTAAAGCCTGCTTTCTTTCCGTCTGCTGGTGCTTCTTGAACTCCTCGTCAACCTTTTTAACGTCTTCAAGAGTATTTATATTTTGCTCTTTCCATCTGTTTAATATGCCCTGAACATAGCTGAATCTGTTGTTGTCGGTGGAAAGTACAGCTCTATCGCAGGCTTCCATTATAAGAGCGTCGGAAAATCCGTCTTTCTTTCTCCAGCCCGTGATAAACTCCATCTCCTTTACGGTAGGTGAGCTGTTCTTTCCGAGTCTCTTCATTATATCATAAACGCCCTTGTCGTATCTTTGACTTCCGTTTTTGGCCTGTTCGGGAGTTTCGATGCCGCTCTGTTTCCAACCAATGGCTACTTTTTCGGCGTATCTGAAATCCTTCTTTCCCTTCTCGGCACAGTACTGGAGAAGATAATCCACGAGATCGTCGGAAAACTCAAGAGTCTGGCTTATATAGCAAAGGGTCTGCAGATCCGACTGGGTAACGGGCTTTCCAAAATACATCTGCGCAAGGAAAACCAGCCCGTTTCCTCCTTCATTAGAGAAAACAGTCAGTTCTTTTGCACCAAAAGAAGGCTTAATGGGAATTGCGACAGCTTCCTCATTTGCTTCTTCAGTCTTTACGCCTTCAGCCTTTACAATCTCCCCGGGCTTTTCAGCGGTCTTAGCAGGCGCCGGGCTCTGAGCGGGGGCCTTAACAGACTTATGGGTAGATTCAACGGTAGGACCGTTTAGATCTTCCTTGCAGAGATTTACAAGGTGCACTCCGCAAATATTATTATCCCCATCGTAATCGATGGTAAGAACGCCCTTCTTCTCCCAGTACTTAAAAGCACGTATAACATCTTTTTCGGTATGATTAAACCTGTCGGCTATATCTCCGAGACTGGTCTCAAGATGCGCATTAAGCATACGCACAAGGTAGAGATATACCTTGAGCTGTGCATCATTGGCCTCAGTCATATATTCATCTATAAATCTGTTGGAAACAATCGTAGCTCCGATATAACTATCCTGAAAAACTGTGAAACCGGACATCTGACAAACCCCCGGACGTAATAATGATTTTGCTCTTTTCTTTCGCAATTAAGTCCTTCATATATATAGCATACGAGGGCTTCATAAATAAATAGACAAAGTGACTATTTGGTTTTTGAGGGAAATAAATCGGACACTTGGTGGATGCTGTGGATTATGTGGATAATATGTGACTAAGTTGTCACTATGCACCTCTCAAATCTGTTAACAGTCAAAAGCAGGTCAAAAAAACAGCTCACAAAAATATCCACAGATAACAAAAAAATATCCACAAATCGGTTTAGTCAAATCTTTAAAACCGTTTGTGGATATTGTGGATTATCACTTGCTCATAATGAGCGCATCGCCGATTTTATTGGCTTCTCCCGCGCCCATGGTTATCACCAGATCACCCTTTGTGCAATTTTTCAGAAGGAAATTTTCAATTTCCTTAAAATCCGGAATATAGTAACTCTCAGTTCCTTTTTTACTTAAAGCGTCGCAAAGATCCTTAGAGCTTATTCCGAGATTATCCTTTTCTCTTGCGGCGTAGATATCCGGCATTATCACCACATCCGCAGCGGAAAGCTCATTTACAAACTCATCGAAAAAGCTTCTGGTACGGGTATAGGTGTGAGGCTGAAATACAACGTAAAGCTTATTGTACTCGATCATCGATGCCGCTTTCATGGTAGCGTGTATCTCCGTGGGATGGTGTGCGTAATCGTCGACTATGGTAAATCCGTTAACCTCTCCCTTATATTCGAATCTTCTGTCGGCTCCCGTAAACCTGTTTAAAGCACAGGCTCCGGACTGGTACTCTGTGTTTACGATATCTCCGACGGCAAGTGCAGCAAGCGCGTTTGTGATATTATGCTCTCCGGGAACCTTCAAGGATATCTTTCGCATTCCCCTTTTGTTTATCTCATCAAACTCGGCGCATCCCAGTCTGTTAAAGCTGATGTTTTCAGCCTTATAATCCGTAGGATTTCCGTATACGTCCTTGCCCTTTGCAGAGAAGGTGACAACTCTGCATTTAAGGTCCTTTGTGATCTCATGGTAATCTTCGATATCTCCGCAGATAACAAGGGCCCCGTCGTCGGGTAAAAGATTCGCAAATTCCCTAAAGGATTTTCTTATGTCATCAAGGTCTCTGAAAAAGTCCAGATGGTCCTCCTCGATATTCATAATAACTCCAATCTTTGGAAGAAAATGCAAAAAGCTGTTTGTGTACTCGCAGGCCTCTGCTACAAAGTATTTATGCCCGCCTACTCTCGTGTTTCCTCCGATGGATTTAAGGACTCCTCCGTTGTTGATAGTTGGGTCGAGTCCCGCCTCAAGAAGGATCTCACTAATCATTGATGTTGTTGTTGTTTTACCGTGAGTTCCGCTGACAGCGATGGGAACACTGTAATTACTCATCATCTGTCCCACGAGCTCTCCTCTCGAAACAGATTTAAGACCAAGCTCCTTTGTAGCGATGTACTCCGGATTGTCGGGACCTATCGCGGCGGTAAAGACAACGCAGTCTATATCCTTTGTAATATTTTCTTTTTTCTGGCCGTAGTATACCTTTACGCCTTTTTTCTCAAGGGCCTCGGTAATAGGGCTTTTATCCCTGTCAGATCCAAGTACCTCAAATCCGGCGTCAACAAGGATCTCCGCCAATCCGCTCATACTGATTCCGCCTATTCCGGCGAAAAATATTTTTCCGGGGTGAGAAAAATCAAGCTTATAGTTCTCTTCTGAAGACATTTTTTAACCTCTATCTACTCCAATTTTATATAGGTGATGAAATTGTTTCCGTAATCCTCGAACAATTCCGCCGCTTTATCGTAGGACATCTTATCAAGAGTACCGGTTACAGGATTAAGCAGTACAACTATTTCCGTTGTGTCGTTATAACCTACGATCAGTAAAGCGTCATTCTCCCCCGTCAAAGTAAGTACCGGCGTTTCAATATTAACATAGTACAGCATCATGTCAAGTTCACAATCCGTTAAATCCAGAATCTTGCAATTCTCCAGATTGTCCTCAAGTATCTGCAGTACTGTGTTTCCTTCATCTAAAAGATACTGGGAATTTCTTATAACTCCCTCATTCTCCAGAAGTGCATCCAGACAGACTGCCAAAGTTGTCTCTCCCTCTTCACAGCCCCTGCCTTCAATCGACATTATCTGGTTTTTAGAGCTTCTCGGAGTCCTCTTCCAGATTATATCACCTTTTTCGTCTATAACCCAGCCGGCTTTTAAATTGGCAAGCTCGATGGCATTGGAAGCCACATTGTAGATGTCGGCAACTCCGTATGCATCGTAAACCACATATCTCTTAAGCTTTTCGATCTCTAAAGCAAGATCTCTTCCTCCCTCGTATACCACTTCTTTCGGAATAGCAACCTTTAAAAGAGTACTGTTTACCTCCGAAGGAAGCTGAAGCTGAACGTATGTCTTGTATATATCAACAACTGCAGTGGCATCAGTGACATTTACTCCGCTGCTCATATCCTCAGCGGTAATATAGTCTGTCTTTTCCTCTTTTACCTTGCCCTTATCGTCTATAGATACGCGTTTCAGGGTAAGCTGATTGTCGTTTAATTCTACGCTTACGACATACAGCCCCTCATACTGGTAGTTCTTGATAAGAGAACCTTCCTCGTCGCAGATGACGATCCTGTACATTGGGAAGAAAAGGCGGCCCGAGCTTTCTCTTCTGACGTCCCGGATATGGGCTATTCCGTAGATTACATCCGGCCCTATAAATCCCAGGGATCTTATGCAATCTCCCTCCGGAACATTTATCTCTTTATCCTTTTCCGACTTAAGGTTCGTAAGTGTAATACTTCTCGATAGCTGTGAGTCCTCGTAAGCGCTGCGGCTGATAAGGATTCGATGGTCATAGCTCGTAACCAGCGTATCATCGCCCCCAAGGTCGTTTCGCACTGTGTAGCTCTTGTCCTCGAGATCTACGCAATATACCTTGTTTTCCAGAGCAAGGAAAAGATGCTCCTCTCTGTTAAGGTACAAAAGCGTATCAAGCTCGGCAGCCAAAATACCCCAGGATCTCTCGTAGGGAATATATATGAGTTCCTCTATAGTGTTAAGCTTTCCGTCAAAGTTGTATACTTCTATGCCTACCTCGCCTTCATGGCGTCCGCTGTTCATATATCCGTAGACGGCAAATTTGATGGTGCCGCTTTCATCAATATCAAGGATCTTTATGCCATGAGCGCTCCGCATGGCTCTTTCGTCAAAATCATCATCTCCGGAAAAAGCAAATACTCTTGTTAGCTTATTTTCTTTAGCCTGGTAAGAATACAGTCTTCCTGAATAGATAAAGGCAACCGTATTTCCGTCCTCGCTCTCGGAGTACTCCACTCCTCTGTCTGCGATTCCGAGAACGATCTTATCGTTAACGCAAAGGTTCTTCTCATCCGGGAGCTGCTCCATAGTTCTTTGATAGTCGATAAGGAGCATCCTCTCTTTTCCGGTCTTAATACGGAAATACTCGGTTAGTCTGTAATACACCCTGTCCTTTTCATCCCCGGAAAAGACAATATAGTCCGTTGTTACCTCCGCCATCTGGTCGGATATTTCCTTGATCTCGATAGCGGGCTCTTCTGTCTGGGTCAGGTCTAAATCACCATAGGTTATCTGATCGAGACTGGAATGTATGTCTACGCTGGCGAAGGATGAGTTATCATTAAGGGATGAATTTGTCTCTAAATATTTTCTTATCTCCGAGGCATTTTCTTTGTCAAAGAGCTTGTCGTGAAAGTACTGCACAAACTCTAATTTTTCGTCGCATTCAAGCTCGTCACCCCAGATAATATCGGTATAGTAGTAATAGTTTTTATCCTCTTCATCGGTCAAAACTATCTCCAGAGAATACAAAACATCCTTTGTCAAAAGGTCTTTCAGTGAAAGATCGAGACTTAAATACTCCTCGGATTTTTTAATCTCCGGAAGGTCCCCGTACTCGACCAGTCTATCACCATCGGTTGTCCTTACTTCGTAGGAAACTTTTCTTATATCTTTAGAGTATGTCTTTACTCTAAATGACAGCTTACGGTCACTCGAAAGAACCGTAACATTTTCTCCGGCCTCGCTTACGTTTCTTTTATCTACATATCCAAAGAGCTTATTATAGGAAAAATCTCCCCGGATCATACTGATAACAGGCAAAGTGGCCGGTTCCATGTCCATTGTTATATTGTCTATATCTCTGTTCAGGATCTCGGAAGCTATAAACAAAGTAGCGATAAACACGCTTATAAAGACAAATATACGTATTAAGTTTTTCCTTATTACGGAAAAGTTCATTGATCGTCACCTTTTGTTTCGGTCGTTTTTCTTAACAGTTAAAGTCTGCAATTTTCCGTTAAGAAAATAAAGGCGCCCCTGGCGGGCGCCTTTAGGCTTATTAGATTGTATCACACAATCCTTTATTTTAAAACATTAATTCGTGCCATAGCTCTCTGAAGCGCAGTCTCCGCCCTTGCAACATCAAGATCCTCGTATCTGTTCTTCAGTCTTTCCTTGGCACGGGCAAGCGCTTCGTTTGCACGCTTTTCATCAATCTCGTCGGGCCACTCGACAATTTCCGCAAGAATAGAGATAGCATCCGGCAGAATCTCAGCAAATCCTGAGTGCAGTGCGGCAATCCTCTCTCCGTCTTTTTCATGGATGCGAAGGATGCCGGGCTTAACGATTACCGTAAGAGGAATATGACCCGGATAAACTCCGATTTCTCCCTCGGTCGTATTAAATTCTACCATTTGGGCTTCTCCCTCATAAAACACTCTCTCGGGTGTTATTATGCGGAGGTTGAACATATTGTCAGCCATATAAACTCCTTTTTAAACCGGCAGGTTGAAAGACACTTGCAGCATCTTACCGATGGCTATAGCAATAATTATTTATTGTTATTATTGTACTTCTCTACTACATCATCGATGGTTCCCACGCTCATAAAGTAGCTCTCAGGAATCTCATCATGCTTTCCTTCAAGGATTTCCTTGAATCCGCGGATAGTCTCTGAGATAGGAACGTACTTTCCTACAAGTCCGGTGAACTGCTCTGCTACGAAGAAAGGCTGTGAAAGGAAACGCTGTACCTTTCTTGCTCTTGATACAACGATCTTATCTTCTTCGGAAAGCTCGTCCATACCGAGGATCGCGATAATATCCTGGAGCTCTTTGTAACGCTGAAGGATTTCCTGTACGCCGCGGGCCGTTTCGTAATGCTCCTGTCCTACGACTCTGGGATCGAGGATTCTCGAAGTAGACTCAAGCGGGTCTACAGCGGGGTAAATACCGAGCTCTACGATTGAACGGGACAAAACGGTTGTCGCGTCAAGGTGTGCGAATGTAGTAGCGGGCGCAGGGTCCGTAAGGTCATCCGCAGGAACGTATACAGCCTGTACGGATGTGATGGAACCGTTTCTGGTTGATGTAATTCTCTCCTGGAGAGCACCCATCTCGGTCTGAAGTGTAGGCTGGTAACCTACGGCCGAAGGCACACGTCCGAGAAGCGCCGAAACCTCAGAACCTGCCTGAGTGAAACGGAAGATGTTGTCGATGAAAAGAAGCACGTCCTTTCCACCTTTGTCACGGAAATACTCCGCCATTGTAAGTCCTGTAAGACCTACTCTCATTCTTGCTCCCGGGGGCTCGTTCATCTGACCGAAGACCATGGTGGTCTTGTCGATAACTCCGGACTCGCTCATTTCATGATAAAGATCGTTACCTTCACGGGTACGCTCTCCTACACCGGTGAATACCGAATATCCGCCGTGCTCTGTAGCGATGTTACGGATAAGCTCCTGAATAAGAACTGTCTTTCCTACTCCGGCACCTCCGAAGAGTCCGATCTTACCACCCTTCTGGTAAGGGCAAAGAAGATCGACTACCTTGATACCGGTCTCGAGAAGCTCAGCCTCTGTGGACTGCTCTTCGAATGAGGGTGCAGCCCTGTGAATAGGCTCGTATTCAACTCCTTCGGGAGCCGGCTTGTTGTCGATAGGCTGTCCGAGTACGTTGAAGATACGGCCAAGTGTTTTTTCTCCTACCGGAACCGAAATAGGAGCTCCGGTGGCAATAGCTTCCGTTCCGCGGACAAGTCCGTCGGTAGGACCCATGGCGATACATCTTACGGTATCATCACCAAGGTGCTGGGAAACCTCTACTACAAGCTCCCCTCCATCCCGCTGAGGAATGCGTATTGCTTCGTTAATTTCAGGAAGCTTACCCTCATCAAAGCGGATATCAAGGACCGCTCCGATGATCTGGGTTACTTTTCCTTTATTCTCTGCCATTTATAACCTCATTTCCGCCGCTTAAGCGGCATAAACTGATTATCCGATTGCTTCCGAGCCTGCGATAATCTCCGTAAGTTCCTGTGTGATGGATCCCTGACGGGCTCTGTTGTACTGGAGCGAGAGCTTGTCGATCATCTCTTCCGCATTGCTGGTCGCATTGTCCATGGCCTGCATACGGGCTCCGTTCTCACTGGCGATAGCTTCTTTCAGTCCTCCGTATATCAGACTGCTGATATACTTGGGGATAATCATATCTATCGCATCCACATCTTCAGGTTCAAAGTTCATTACCGCCGAAGCCTCGTCCTCGTCCTCTGCCTCTACAGGCAGGAGTTTGATAAGTCTCGGCTCCTGGCTAACGGTATTTTTGAAGAAAGTATATGCAAGGTAGATCTCTCCGATCTCTCCGGCTTCAAAGGATTTAAGAAGCCTGGCGGTAAGCGCGTTTACCTCCGAATATAAGGGATCTTCGATCACTTCCGGCATATCCTCCCTGATAGTGTATCCGTATCTTGCAAAAGCCTCGCGGCCCTTGTTTCCGATAGTATAGATATCAAGGTCTTCTTTCTTAAAAGCATCATTTCTGGTAATCAGTTTTACCACATTGGAATTATAGCCGCCGGCTAAACCTCTGTTGGAAGTTATTACCACCACAGCCTTTCTCTCGGACTCTCCCGGGATAAGGTATCTGTGTTCGATATGTCCGACGCGTGAAAGAATACTGTTCACCGTGCGGAACATACTGTCGAAGTAGTACTGGGATTTCTCTGCAGCCGCTCTGGCTCTCTGGAGCTTAACGGTGGATACAAGCTTCATAGCTTTTGTGATCTGCTGAGTTCCCTGTATACTGGTCTTCCGGCGTTTAATATCACGCATTGATGCCATAATATATTACCTCATCTTTGTGTTTCACGCCTTAAGGAAATCGGCCTTGAACTGTTCGATCGCTTTCTTAAGCTTCTCTTCGATCTCGTCGGAGATAACCTTATCTGTAGCGATTGAATTCGGAACCTCAGGATACTTTGTATCGAGGAACTCGAAGAATTCTTTTTCAAAGCGTGTGATATCCTCAACAGGAACGTCAAGCAGATACTTTCTTGTAACTGCATAGATAATGATAACCTGATACTGAACCGGCATAGGTGAATACTGAGGCTGCTTAAGAACCTCTTTGATTCTTTCACCTTGAGCAAGTTTTTCCTTGGTATCATTATCAAGTTCCGATCCGAACTGCGCGAAGGATGCAAGCTCTCTGTACTGAGCAAGCTCGGTACGGATGGGCGCTGCGATCTTCTTCATAGCCTTGATCTGTGCCGCACCACCTACACGGGATACGGAAAGTCCGGCGTTAACAGCGGGACGGAAACCGGAGTTGAACATCTCTGTCTCAAGATAGATCTGACCGTCTGTGATTGAGATAACGTTGGTAGGGATGTATGCCGATACGTCGCCTGCCTGGGTCTCAATGATGGGAAGGGCGGTAAGAGATCCTCCGCCGTACTCATCGCTCATACGAGCCGCACGCTCAAGAAGTCTTGAGTGGAGATAGAATACGTCTCCGGGATATGCCTCACGTCCGGGTGGACGACGGAGGAGCAAGGAGAGTGTACGGTATGCGGTAGCGTGCTTACTTAGGTCATCATAGATAACGAGCACGTCCTGTCCGCTCTCCATCCATTCCTCACCGATAGCGCATCCGGAATAAGGAGCGATATACTGAAGGGGTGCAAGGTCGCTGGCTGTCGATACAACAACGGTTGTATATGACATTGCGCCAAACTCCTCCAGAGTTTTAACGATGTTTGCTACGGTAGAAGCCTTCTGACCGATAGCAACATAGATACATTTTACATTTTGTCCCTTCTGGTTGATGATGGTATCGATCGCGATCGCGGTCTTACCTGTCTGACGGTCTCCAATAATGAGCTCACGCTGACCTCTTCCGATAGGGATCATAGAGTCGATAGCCTTGATACCGGTCTGAAGAGGGGTATCTACGCTCTTACGGGTAATAACGCCGCTGGCAACTCTCTCAATCTTACGATATTTGGTTGTCTGGATAGGGCCTTTGCCATCGATGGGCTGTCCGAGAGCATTAACTACTCGTCCAAGCATTGCATCGCCTACGGGAACCTCAACTACTCGTCCGGTCGTCTTAACAAGATCGCCTTCGTTGATGTTCCTGGAGTTTCCGAGGAGAACTACACCGACGTTATCTTCCTCAAGGTTTAAGACCATTCCGTAGATGTCTCCGGGGAACTCAAGAAGCTCACCCTGCATAGCGTTCTCAAGACCGTGAACACGAGCAATACCGTCCGCCACCTGAATGACCGTACCTACATCAGCCACATCAAGGGTGGATGCATATCTTTTGATCTGTTCCTTGATGACAGAACTTATTTCTTCAGGTTTTAAATTCATTGCCTTAATAGCACCTTTCTTCCTGCCGGGTTACCCCAGCTGGAGTTCTAATAATTCCTTTGTCAAATCATTCAATCTGCTCTTGATACTCGAATCCACAACACGGTCACCGATCCGGATAACCATGCCTCCGATAAGAGAAGGGTCAACATCATAATGCATCTCGAGAGTGTTGTAATCGGTAGTCTCAAGAAGCTTATCCCTGACCTTGCTCTTACCTTCTAAATCAAGCGCTTTCGGTGTGACCACATAGGCAACACCGATTCCGCGGAATTCTTTCTCTTTCTCGATGAAATAATCAAATATGGCGTCGATTTCCTTGAATCTTTCTTTTTCGACGATTATACGGATAAATCCTGTGATCTCGTCGCTGGTACGCCCTTTAAATACGTCATCGACTACCTTCAGCTTATCCTGCTTAGCTACTCCCGGGTGAAGCATAAGCTGCTTAAACTCGGGATTGGAATCAAGTATCTCGCGCACGGATTGAATTTCCTCAAGCATCTCAGATGCTTTGTCTTCCTCGTGCGCAAGCTCAAATAAAGCTTCGCCGTAGGTTTTGGAAACTAATTTTGCCATGTGCTTTTACCTATTTCCTTAAGCGTGTCTTCTACCAATTTGTCCTGTATGGTGGTATCGATTTTCTCGGATACTACCTTTTCAGCTATCATAGAAGCTACAACGATCATCTCGCGTTTTACTTCATCCATTGCCTTTTGCTTTTCAAGCTCTGCTTCAGTACGGGCATGGGCGATGATTCTGTCAGCCTCGCTGCGGGCCTCCTCGAGAACTCTGTTCTCACCCTCTAAGGCACGCTTTCTGGCGCTGCTTAAGATTTCCTCCGACTCTTTGTCGATGTTCTTAAGCTTATCCTCATACTCCGCCTTAAGTTTCTCGGCCTCGCTCTTTAGATCCGCCGCATCCTGAATTTCGTCATGGATACGTTGTTTACGGTTATTGAGCATCTTACGGGCCGGATTAAACAAAAGAAAACTGAATGCAAAAAACAAAACGAAGATAGCTATTGCGGATAGAAAGAAGTCAGCTCCAAGCTGAAGATCCAGACCAAACAATCTGGATAATGAATCTCCTTCCAAAAGTATCATTCGTTTTCTCCTTTCAATTAAACCTTAATTAACCAACAAGGGGCTTAACGAATAACAGGAGCATTGCAATGAGCAGTCCGTAAAGACCTGTTGTCTCGGCAACTGCCTGTCCGAGAAGCATGGTTGATGTAACGTCACCCTTTGCTCCGGGATTACGTCCAACTGCTGCTGCGGCATGACCTGCAGCGATACCCTGACCTACACCGGGTCCGATACCAGCGATAACTGCCAGACCTGCACCGATTGCTGAGCAACCTAAAATAAAATTCTGATCAAACATTTTTTCCTCATTTCTGCGCTGCTTGGATTTGTTTTTGAGAAAGACGCTTTCAGCGCTTTGCGGCTTTCTCCCGTGAAAATTTGCTTACCTAAAGTAGTAATCTTTACTTGTCGCCTCTTGCATTTGAAATATACGTCATGGTCAGCATACAGAAAACGTATGTCTGGATTGCTCCGGAGAAAAGGTCGAAATACACATGCAGTGCAGCCGGCCATCCTATCGCTATCCACTTAAGCAAGCCGTAGATAAGTGCCATCATAACCGTTCCCGAAAGAACGTTTGCGAAAAGACGAAGGCTCAGTGAGATCGGTACCGCAATATCCGAAATGATATTGATGGGCAGCCATATAGGCAGCCATGGCGGCAACGGAGAACACTTATCTTTCCAAATGTCTATAGGCTTATTATGCGTCCAGGTATTTACATGTATCAGCACAAAGGTGATCACGCCTAACGCAAGAGTCGTTCCGTAGTCGGCTGTGGGGGGCCTTAAGCCCAAAAGTCCTGAAATGTTACTGAACAATATAAAGATGAATATTGTTCCGATGTAGTTGTAAAATTTCGGTGCTGCTCGTCCCATGGTTTTGTCAACCATTCCATCAAGCATCTCAACTATCATTTCAATGGCATTTTGGAAGCCGGTCGGCTCGTCCTTAGCCTTTGCAAGGCATCTGTTGGCGGCGATGGCAAATCCGATCAGGATAAGCATCACTATCAGCAGACAAACATGCGTCGTCGTAATCCACACTTCTCCGAGTCCGAAGAAATTGTACTTGAAAATACCGTGGACCATAAAGTCAATGTCATCGGCAAGCAAAACACAATAGTTCATAGCTTCACCTCCTTACCTTTTTTATAGTAGAGCCCGTATTAAATTGTTTTAGGTCTGTTTTATATTTTCCGCCTCTTTAGCTTCCGTAAGAGCCTTGTACTCCTCCTCTGTCATGGGAACAGGGTCGGTTTCGTTAAAGACGCGGTTATATACTTTGTGGGTCTGCGGTTGTATAAGCGCCCCGACTTTAAGGGACATATATCCTAAAAAGGAAAGGAGCGGATTAAAAAAACCCGTTATACATATAACTGCAAAAGCAGCTACAACCACAGCATATCTTAAAATATATGAAAATGTAATCTTTTTTTTGGCAGCTCCTTCGGGAAAATCCAGAGCTCTGTCAAGGCTTCTGTACATATGAAGAGAAGCAAGAAGGGCAAGTATAGTCCCGATCCAGAGCGAAGCCGAATGAATTCCAAGCTTCCTGCTGAATATACATACCGCTATCTGGCAGACAGCCGTAAAAACTATCATCCCGCTCCAGAGTTCCAAAAGGGTTCTGTTACTTTTTTTAAGAAAGTTAATCATCTACTTTCTCCGGAGTCTTTTCTTCTTTATCGTTTAAACCCGCCTCATCCAAAGACCCTTCAGTACGCCTCGGGCGATTTAAGATATTCCGCTCGGGCTCTTTACTCTTTTCATTTGCAATTTTCATCGCAAGCCGGTAAACAGCCTGAGCGCCGGCTATAGCGCCGACAAAAAAGCATACTATGATAATCCAGGAAGTGTGAAAGTACTTGTCAAGAAAATATCCGCCCGCCGAAAGACCTCCGATGGGTACCAGCATGTATAGAGTGAATTGTGTTATAAGGCTTAAATTTCGGTATATGCTGCTGTTATCTTCCCGCTTTTTTCTTTTCTTTCCGTTATCATCAAGTCTATCAGGCATTTTTCCCCCAGCAACCAAAAATAAAGCATTAAAATATATCGACAATTATAACTAAAAATGCTAAAAAAGTCTATAAAAAAAGCGACACTATGCTATAATTTATAAAAATTGGAGGTCAAAGTATGGAAAAGCTCAAAATATTCAGAAAACGGATAATTCCTGCAGAATGTATCCTCCTTGATAAAGATATTATCGTTGAAAGGACCGACGAGCATATTATCACAAGCTGGCATACAATTCGCCCCAAGGATGAATTTGACCATGGTACGTCCTGCTATTTTTTGAATGATGGGATCAAGGTCAGCAAGTTCTATCGAAGCGACGGAAGTCTGCTCTACTGGTACTGTGATGTAGTTCAATACGACTTCTCCGAAGACGGGAACTCTCTTACGGTTACCGATCTTCTCGCCGACGTGATCCTCTATCCCAGCGGCAGGATGAAGGTCGTAGATCTTGACGAACTGGCTGACGCCAAAGAGCAGGGGCTGATCACAGACGAGCAGATGATAAACTGCCTGCGGCAGCTTGACAATCTGTTGTCACTCATCGCCCGGGATAAATTCGATCGTTTCCAGGCTTGCCTCGATTATAAGGGATTGTAATAAAAAAAGGTGGCGGATTCAAAATATGAATTCGCCACCTTAATTGTTTTATTTTTCCGTTTTATTGTATAGCCTTACCGATCTCGTCCAGATCTATCAGGCACTTATCTTTATAAATTGCAAGAGGTTCTTCTCCTTTTAGCGGAACGATCTTGGGTAAATAGTCTTCATCCGTGAAATCATATTTTATAAGTGCCTTCTTCTTCGGATCGATCATCCAGTATTCCTTTACCCCTGCCATTCTGTATTTGGGGCATTTCTTTTCCATATCCTTATTTCTTGTAGAAGGCGAGAGGACTTCAAGGACCAGATCCGGGGCTCCGATTATCCTGTCTTTACGATTTTTCTTGCTATCGCAGATTATAACAGCATCCGGTACAACCATGGTTTTATCATCATTATCAAGCTGAACATCTACAGGTCCGATAAAGACTTTGCATTTTCCTTTGTTATCATCAATAAAGCGATCAACCTGCTTAACAAATCTATAGATGATATCCTGATGCACTACCGTCGGAGAAGCCATATCATAGAATTTACCATCGATAAGCTCTACTCTCGTCCCCTCCGGAAGATTAAGATAATCCTCTACCGTATACTTACCAACATCTTCACCATAGGCAGCGTCTTCTTCCATAACAATATTCTCGCCATAAATATTTTCGTATGATTTATTAGTCGTTTTAGACCGGTCATCATAAGAATGCCTTTTACCAAGGTATTCATACTTAGGATCAGTCAGCATCTTTTCAATTGCATCAAGAGTTGACCTTCTTGGTTTCAGTGTCTGGCCTGCAAAAATCTTAATAATTGTACCGATAGGCACTCCACTATAGTCACATATCTGAGTGTATGTGTATCCCTTTTTCTCTTTTAAATCCCGCAGTTCATCTATGGTCATAGTCGTACTCTCCATATTTGGCGTCACAATATTACCGTTCCTTACCGTTTGTTATATTATAACCCACTTTTTTCTTTAGAGCAAGACCTTCAAGTATACGCAAAATGGCGATTCTGAACCAGCATCGCCATTTTACCTCCCTCACTTCTGTTTTCAAGGGCATAAATAGTTTTTCCATCATAGAAATAAGACGGTTACCATCACACGATGATAACCGTCTTATGCTTTTATATGCGTTAATAGAATATATGTCCACCGATTGATATTCCGGAGAGTCCTTCAACCGGGGTTCTGAAATATACGCAGGAGCCAACATTCGTATAGCCGCTCATAGCCTCATCGGCCGCTCTGTAGCAGCTGTCGGTAGCTTTATTTTGAGCAAGCGCAAGAGCCAGTCTACCGCTTCCCGCAGGAGAAAACTGCTTAGGCGAATAAATTACTCCGGATACGGTATCGGGGAAAACGCTACTGAGCACTCTGTTTATTACTACCGCTCCCACGGCAACCTGTCCTTCGTAAGGTTCACCTCCGGCCTCGCAATATATGAGATTCGCAAGAAGCGTCCTGTCGCCCTCCGCAAAAGTAACTTCTCCGATGCTCCTCCAGGTAGAGTTTTGGGCTAGCCTGGACTTCGCCCTCTCCTCCTCGAGGAGTTTTTTCAAGTACTCCATATCCTTTTCTTTTTCAGCTATCTGTGCCTCGTAGGCTTCGATAGCTTTTTGAGTGTCGGATATCTGCGCCGTGTAGTTACTGATCTCAGTCTGAGTCTCAGCCACAACCTGCTCTACCCTGGCTCTTTCCTCTTCAGCTTCCGCCTTAAGCTCCTCCAATGAAGCGTACTCGGATTCAAGTCTTTCCTTTTCACCCGCAATGTACGCCCTGGTTTCTTTGAATTCTTTAAGCTTTTTCTGGTCGTATTCTTCTATCTTGCGGTAGTATTCCTCAAGATTTAAAAGATTCGCAAGACTGCCGGCATGGAGTATCGCATTTATAACACTCGTGTCATTTCTTTCATAGGTCTGCTTTACTCGAAGCACCATCGCTCTGTACTGATCTTCTTCAATACGTATGGCTTCAGCAAGCTCGGCTTCAGCGATGCTGATATCCATCTCCTTGATATTGATCTGGTCCTCAAGGTCTTCGAGGTGGTAGCCTACTTCTTCAAGGGTAGTATTAAGTTCATAGAGCTTGCCCTGAAGCGTGTTTTTCTCCTGCTTCAGTCCGCTCAGTTGGTTTTCATTTTGCTCCTGCTTCTTTTCAAGCTCCTCTTTTTCCTTTTGAGCCTGATCTATCTGCTGCTGCAGTGCCGCCGCGTTGTCTCCTTCGGACTTGGTTCCTAATAAATTAAAGGAGCTTACGAATACAATTACTGCCAGCAAAAGAGCAAAAAGACTGCGCCTTCTTTTCAATACCGGTCCCTCACTAAATCATTATCTTGATCTCTCGTCCCGTCCTGCTGTAAGGAACGTATTCTACCCCCGCTGCATCAAACATCCTTTTGGCCGCTCTGTTGCCGGGAGTTCCCTCATACTTATCACTGTCAAAAACAACTCTCTTTATTCCCGACTGAATGATAGCTTTAGCGCATTCATTGCATGGAAATAAAGATACATAAAGGCTTGCCCCCTCTAAGGATCCGCCTCTGTAATTTAAGATGGAGTTCAGTTCGGCATGGGTTACGTAGGCGTACTTTGTTTCATCGAGTTCGTCGCCTTCTCTGTTCCAGGGAAACTCCTCATCCGAACAGCCCTTGGGTAATCCGTTGTAACCCATTGAAAGGATCTTGTTGTCCTCGCTGACAATGCAACATCCAACTTGGGTATTGGGGTCTTTGGAGCGAAAGCCCGAAAGCTGCGCTACCCCCATAAAGTATTCATCCCATCCGATATAGTCTTCTCTCTTTGGCATGATAAACCCTCATAATTATATGTTGTGTAATTTCAAGATGCCGCAAAGTACGCAGCATCTTGCGCGAGACTCCGTCCATACAACGCGTTAATTCATCGCGTTGTATGTCAACATCACAAAATACGTGATGTTGATCGCTTATAATCGAGACCTTTTCATGAGTCTTGCAAAGTACGCAAGACTCATCGCTACTACTTTGTTCCGAAGATTCTGTCGCCTGCATCTCCGAGACCGGGAACGATGTATGCGTTCTCGTTAAGCTTTTCGTCAAGAGCTCCGACATAAAGATCAACATCGGGATGAGCCTCAGTCATAGCCTTGATTCCTTCGGGAGCAGCGATAATACACATAAAGTGGATGTTTCTGCATCCCTTGTCTTTAAGCATCTGGATTGCGGCAACTGCCGATCCGCCGGTCGCAAGCATAGGGTCAACCACGAACACCTCTCTGTCGCAGCAATCTGCGGGAAGTTTGCAATAGTACTCGATAGGCTTGTGAGTCTCGGGATCGCGGTAAAGTCCGATGTGTCCGACCTTTGCTGCGGGGATGAGATTTAACATACCGTCAACCATTCCGAGTCCTGCTCTTAAAATGGGAATTACAGCAAGCTTTTTACCTGAAAGTTCCTTAACGGTGGTCTTGCAGATAGGGGTGTCTATCTCAACATCCTTTAACTTTAAATCTCTTGTAGCTTCATAGCAGATAAGCATTGCTATCTCGCTGATGGTATCTCTGAAATCCTTTGTACCGGTATCGATTCTTCTGATGAAACCGATCTTGTGCTGGATAAGGGGATGATCCATAACTACTACTTTTGACATAAATAACCTCCTGATGACAATTCTTTGTCAGTTGTAAAATATATGTTTATCTAAAAGCAATATGCTTTATAAGCAGATTAATCTTCCTCAAGCTGAGAAATTCTTCTTGAGTGCTTTTCTTCGGCTGAAAAAGGTGTGTTTAAAAATGTGTCCACTATTTCGTAAGCAAGGTTGATGCCTATCATCTTTCCGCCGAGAGCAAGGACATTGGCGTCGTTATGAAGTCTTGTCATCTTTGCGCCAAGGGGCTCCGAGCAAAGAGCGCATCTTACGCCCTTAACTTTATTAGCGGCCATGCTGATTCCGATACCGGTTGTACAGACAACGATACCCTTCTCGGCCTTTCCGTCGGCAACCATATGCGCAACGGCCTTTCCGAACTGAGGATAATCACAGCTGTCCAAGCTGTAGGTTCCACAGTCGGTTACCTCTATGCCTTTGTCTAAAAGATACTTTTTAACGGCTTCCTTCATTTCAAATCCGCCGTGATCGCTTCCAATTGCTATCATCTTTACCAATCTCCCTGATTTATTTGCAGTTAATGACTTTATGTCCCGCAGCCTTTAAAAGTCTGTTCATAATGGCTGCGCCAAAACCTTCTTTTTCAAAACTTTCGGAATAGATTCTTTCCACGCCCTCATCGTCGAAGCTTCTAAGGATAGAATACAGTCTGTGTGCCGCCTCTTTTTGGTCTCCGCGCTTTCCGGTTATCTTTACGACATCCGCGTCATAGAATCTGCTGTTTTCCTCGCAGACCATAACACCGGTCTTCAGTCCGTTTTCTTTATCGGCCTTTATGAGCTCTCCGATAGTCTTGATGACATCTTCGTCATTTCCTTCAACTATAGCAAGCTCTCCCTTAGGAGCGTAGTGTCTGTACTTCATTCCCGGAGCCTTAGGCTTAATGCCGCTCTTTGGATCGATAATCGCCCTGTCGGTCTCTATCTCTTTTCCGAGGACGCTTCCCAGCATCTCGCATGTGATAAATCCGGGCCTTAAGACCATCGGCGGATCCACAGTCACATCAACTATAGTGGATTCAAGGCCGATCTCATCCTCGCCACCGTCTATTATAGCACATATACGCCCTGACATGTCCTCTATGACGTATTTTGCTTCGGTAGGGCTTGGTTTTCCGGAAAGATTAGCGCTCGGCGCAGCTACATATCCTCCGGAAAAATCGATCAGAGCTCTTGCAACCTCGTCGGAAGGAAAGCGCACGGCAACTGTTTCAAGGCCTCCCGTTGTCTCCATCGGTACGATATCGGATTTTGCAAGTATCATCGTAAGGGGGCCGGGCCAAAATGTATCCGCAAGTTTGCGGGCATCTTCCGGGATTTCCCTGACGATTTTACAGATATCCTCCCATTTTGAAATATGGACGATCAGCGGGTTGTCGGAGGGTCTTCCCTTGGCGGCATATATCTTTTTTGACGATTCTTTGTCGAGGGCATTTCCTCCGAGTCCGTATACGGTCTCCGTCGGGAAAGCCACAAGCCCTCCCGCCTTTATCATATCTCCGGCTCTTTTTATGTTTCTAAGGTCCTTTTCGGTCAGAGAGCCGTCCTTATTTCTTTCTATGCTGATTATCTCGGTTTCCATCTTAATTAGTACTTTCCGTCTTCATGTTCTTGTACATTCCGATAAGATTCCAAACCTCGGGAGTACCGTATCCGATACGCCAGACACCTACACCTCCGATGTTTCTTGTATTCATAGCGTTAAGCTTCGCGGTAAGAGACTCCGAATCCTCGAACCAGACATGATAAGTTGTGGTTCCGCTTTTCCACTCGGCGTAATTTTGACATGTGGCCTCATCCCATTCGTATGAGATATTATATTTTGAAATATACTCTGCCTGGTTTACAAGAGTAAGGTAGGAATCGCTTATGGTGCTGCCCTCATCCTTCCAAACGATAGTATAGAAAGGAACGGCATTGATGATCCTTTCGGGGGCAACATACTGCATTGTCTTGTCCATTCCGCTGCATACATAGTCGAAGCTAGCAACGCTTCCTATATCGCCGCTTCCGTGGTAATGCTCGTCATATCCCATAATGAGCACATAGTCAACAAATCCTCCCTGGACATCAAGGCGATAGAATTCGTTATAAGAAAAAGGAACATAGTTGTCCGTTGATAAGACAAGGCCGTTTTTATGGGTCAAAACAGACAGTTCTTTTATAAACTGCGCATAGTGCACTCCGCATTCGGTATAAAGCTTCTCAAAGTCGATATTAAGTCCGTCGACGCCCAAAGCTACGCAGGCATTTACAAGATTATTCTCAAGGTTTCTTCTCGAGACCGTATTGGATAAGAAATCAAGGTCGTTAAAGGAAGTATCTCCGCTTTCATTACGATAGTTGAAATCGTCAGCTACCGCCCAGACTTTAACTCCGCTGCTGTGGGCTGTCTGAACATATGAAGAGCTTCCGAGGTTTCTGATAGAGCCGTCTGCTCCGGTTACGGAAAACCATGTGGGAGCGATAACGTTCATTCCCTTGGCTTCATCAAGGGCTCCGTAAACGGTATCGTTTCCGCCGAGTCCCGCAATTGAGTTAAATCCAAGAACAACTCTTTCTCCAAGAAGATTGAACGCTGTTTCGCTTATATCCGGAGCAAGCGCCGCTTCGTAGGATCCCGCTCCCGCGTCCTTCAGCCTTTTGTTCTCAATAAATCCTGTAAATCCGTCCGAGGTAACAACCCTGCTCCACTCGTCCATAGCCTCAACCAGTTCAACGGTTTCTCCCTCTTTAACCTCTCTGATAAAAGGACTTGCCTTATCGCCCTCAACTCTTATCTGAGTATCTGAGCTTACCTCTCGCGCATCGAAATCCCCTCCCATGGTTGCCACTCTGATATGCTTATCGTAAACTTCAAAGGAGGCCTGCATAAATCTGGAGATATATTTGGTTGAAACATATAACTCCCCGTCCTTTACTGTTGATGCAACATATCCGAGGTTTTCTTCGATCCCCTCAAGAGTGCAGGCGGATGAACCCGGCGCAGTTTCATAGGTTCCGTCCGCGGTAGTAAACATTAAAGTGCCGGAGTTGTATGAAGGGTCGTAGTAGAATCCCTCTCCGATCTTTTCATTAACGGTATCTAAAGGTATGTATACCTCTTCCCCCTCTTTGATTGCCTTCGAAACCAGGGTATCGTTTTGAAGGACTATGGCCATCTCACCATCTGATAATCCGAAGTATTCCGAAAGATCAGCTTCTTCTTTACTGTATGAATACTCTTCAAACAGCTGCTTTCCAAAACCGATCGCTAAAACAAGTACGATTGCCACAATGGCGATGATGATAACTATTACTTTCTTTTTCATGATGCTTTCTCTTCTTACTGTAAAAAAATAGTGTGCAGAACAATCTGCCGGCTGCAGTATCTGAAAAAACTGCATACAGATTTATTCTAACACACTCTTTTTTTGCCGTCATTACCTTTTTTTATTCGCAAAAATGCTTAGCGGCAGTTCCTGCCATTTTTAATGCGAATCTATCAGGAGTTTATGTAAAAACCGGCTTTCCCTTTATCCAAAAGGAATGTGATATATTCTCCTGTCTGCAAAGAAAAAGCTACCTTTTAAGACTAAATGTCAAACAGTTATAATTGGAAAAATTTATCGAACGATGTCTAGACGTAAAGTGACTTTTACTGCGGAAGAATAGGCTGTATCCTATTTACGAGCATATTGCAGATCGCTATCTATTATACAGACCAACAGAACATGATTCGATTATAAAGCTCTCCCACCTCCCCTCTGCGGTATGGACTGCTTTGTCTTTGCAGGGGAGATTATAAAGTCGCCGCCTCAGAAGGCGCAACAAAAACTTTTTTTCGTCAATATTTATACTACAATCGGTATTTTGCTTTATTATCAGGGCTTTCGATGCGTCTCAGTGCAAGATATTTTCACGGTTTTAAGCCTTTTGTGCAAAATGACGGGAACGTGCTGATACTTGTGTCACTTTTTGAAAATCTTTGTGAATATTGCATAGTAAAAAAGCGTATATTTCACGGTTTTAAAACTAATATTTTACCTATAAATATTCGATAAACTTTTTATAAAAAAAGCCCCTCTCTTCTTGACTTAATCAGCCTAAAAAGATATATTAGGTAAAACTCACAAAGATGAGCTGATTTCCTATTTCATACGATAGGAGGAAAAGATTATGAAAATCGAGAAATTAAACGATAATCAGATCCGCTGCACGCTCACCGGAGAAGACCTGGCCAAGCGCAATCTTCGCATCAGCGAACTAGCATACGGCTCTGAAAAGACACAAAGTCTTTTTCGTGAGATGGTAAAGCAGGCAGATTATCAGTACGGTTTCGAAACCGAAAACATTCCTCTTGTGGTCGAAGCAATACCTACCGCATCCGGAAACATTGTTCTTATTATTACTAAAATAGAGGATCCCGAAGAACTCGATACAAGGTTCTCCCGCTTCTCTCCATATAACAACCCCGATGAGGACGAGGAAGATTACGACGAGGACGGCGACGATTACGGCAGCATGTTCGCCAAGCCAAAGCCCGTAGAGCCTTCCTTCGGCGATATGCTCAAAGAAGCCCTTATGGAAGAAGAGCGCAAGTACAGCTTCCTTTTCGCTTTCGCTTCTCTGTCTCAGGTTGTGGGATTCTGCCGCCAGGCAAGAAATTATCCCGGAGAAAGTAGCCTGTATAAAGCCCAAAGCGGAGAATATCAGCTTGTGATCTCCCCTTCCGGCTCCGATAAAAACGAGTTTAAGAATGTCTGCCTCTTAGCTTCCGAGTACGGACGCGGACGCAGCATCCCGGAGTCTGCAAGAGAGTTTCTTAAAGAGCACAGCGATACCCTTGTACCCGCCGGCGCAATACAGAAGCTTTCAGAGATCTGATCCTTTTGGATAGAGATCAAACAGATATCGATAAATAAGAACGAAGCCCCCGATCGATTCCTCGACCGGGGGCCTTTTTGATCTTGATCTTTTTAAGTTTAAGATTAAGCCTCTTCGATAGCTTTCATAAGCTCGTCGATGTCGATACCGTGAACGGCTGCTGCCATCTCAAGAGACTCGCCTGCGCTTGAAGGGCATCCGATGCAGTGCATTCCTGCGCTCATAAGAATAGGAATAACGTCGGGCTGTGCGGAAACGATCTCACCCATAGTCATATCTTTTGTAATTCCGGTCATTGTTTATTTCCTCCGTGTTTACTGT
>CADATP010000021.1 GCA_902790935.1 uncultured Lachnospiraceae bacterium
CTATTAATAAGAATATCCTTATACTGCTCAAAGAGCTCCTTTATATGAGCCATTCTCTCAGGCTCCCATCCGGGAAGGATGGCGCCGTTTGCATCTCCCGCGATCATATCAAACATATTCTCGGGCTTTATGGCATCAACGGCCTCCTGGGTGTAGGCAAGAACAGTAGATCCGTCGGGGCGGACTCTTGCAAGCTCGGTTCTCGTCCAGTCGAATACAGGCATAAAGTTGTAGCAGACAAGGTGGATATCCTCTTTACCGAGGTTTTCAAGTGTCTCGATGTAATTTGCGATATACTGCTCTCTCTCGGGGGCTCCGGTCTTTATCGCGTCATGGACATTAACGCTCTCAATACCGGAAATATGAAGGCCTGCTGCCTCTACTTCGTCCTTAAGAGCCTTTATTCTCTCTCTTGGCCAAACTTCTCCGGGCTGAGTATCGTAAAGAGTTGTGATAACTCCGGTAACTCCGGGGATCTGTCTGATCTGTTTTAATGTGACGGTATCGAACTTCGATCCGTACCAGCGTAAGGTCATTTCCATAATTAATCTTCCTCTTTTTGTTTATTTGCCATTTGTCAAAGGCAGACTATGACAAATACAGTATATGTTAGGGCTTACAAAAAAACTTCCCACCGGGAGTCTGTAATATCTCAAATATTGCGCAGATTTAAATAGCACAAAAACCTCCGCGGCAGAGCGAAGGTTTCAGGTCATTTTTTATTTAAGATCTCGTAAATAAGGGATCCGAAGAGGCCGAGGTTACTCACCTCCGCATCCGACCATTTATGATTTCTGTTAAGCATATTGCAGCTAAAGAAATACTTCGGATCGTCTACGGGCAACGCGATCTGTATCATTGACATGCACTTTTTCTCATCGAGCATATTAAATATCGCTTCGTTAGTATGTCTGAGGGAATGGAGCAGATTAAGCACATACACCCCGTTTATGTCAAACATATCCATATACGAGGAGTCAGCCAAAAAGTCCCTCGCCTTTAAACCGGAAGGATACTTACCGCATGTATAGAGAGCGCTGTCCATATCCCCGTAGAAAATATCGATGCTGTCCAGATCAAAACTCTTTACGATATCTTTCAGACTTTCATTAATAGCGCTTTCTCCCTCCTTGAACAGACTTTTAATGACGCGGTTAATGGATTTCGACTGCTCATCGTAGGAAGAGATATTCTTTTTAACAAGCCCCGTCTGTATATCGCTGTGCATCTCGGGGCGATAGATGATATATCTGTCCTTTCCCTTTTCCTTGGCAATATAAAGGCATTTATCCGCAGTCGACAAAAGATCCTTGTAATTGTCGCCATGCTCCGGGTATGCGGACACACCGATGGAAAGAGTCATTTTCTCGATTCCGAGAGTTTCCTTTGCAATCATCGCGACATTGTTTCTGATCCTTCGAAGGAGGCTTCTTAGGGTTTCCTCATCCTCCACCATATCCGTCAGGATAAAGAATTCGTCACCGCCGTATCTTCCTACCATTCCCAGGTCTCTAATCATATCCGACAAAACATTGGCAAGGATGGATATAGCCGCATCTCCCACCTGATGTCCGAAATTGTCGTTGATACTCTTAAAGTCATCTATGTCAAGAAGGACCATGTAGTGCTTTCTGTGCTTGGTAGCCTCGCTGGAAAACACATAATCCGAGTACTCGATCAAAGCTCTTTTACTTAAAAGTCCCGTGGCCGAGTCAAGTCCCGCCGTCGTAAGATAAAAAGGCAGATCGTTGTCATCCCCGGAAAGATTGCTTATGATGCCGTACATCATGCGCCGTCCGCTGAAAGTTTCATGTCTTGCTCTGAAAAGGAGCTTCTGAACTTTTCCGTCAACATGTAAAACCCCGCTCTTTAAGGTAATATCAATATTACTCTTACCGCCGGATAGCTGCTCCTTAAGGCTGTCTATCAAAAAGAGGTTATGCTCGTTTTTATCTCCGTATTCTTTTATCTTGTCGATGAAGGCGTCGAAAGTATCGTAGAAAAGACGGATGGATTTTCTACCCACATATCTGTAGGCAGATACAAGATTCTCATCCATATAATAATCGAAAAAGATCTGTGAAGAGAGTCCCATCATTCCCTTGTACTTGAGCATATTGTTAAGATATTCCATGCAGTTTTTCTCAAGGTTTGGGATGTCCCAGAGTTTTATGGCATAGCAAAGCTCCTCACCCTGTCTGTAGCTTCCGTAAATATCGACAAGATGAGGCTTTTCATTTCGGTTCATGATAAAGGTAATGATCCTTGCACTACCTTTATCACTTACTTCCCTGAGGAATTCCTCTATTTCGCTTTTGCATTTTGCATCAATTCCAAGCTCATAGAATTTAGACTTGATGTTATCCCCAATAAACTCTCTTCCGTCGTTATCGTATTCCCCGATACGATAGTCTCTGTCCAGAGAAATATTGAAAGATAATATCGGAGATGCATTTATCTCCAAATCATTTCTTTCGATCTTCAATTCAATCAACCTCTTGGTGTGAGTATGAATTATTTTATTCTATTTTACTAAAAGAGACCGAAATAGTAAACAATTTATTGATTTTTAGGCATTTTCGGAAACGGTTTCCTATCCCTTTATATAATCCGAATAAGCGTCCCATCCTGCCTCGGGATCAAAGTCCTTTTCAAATGTAAACTTAAGGTCTTTCAGCTTTAGTCCGTTTCCGCCGAAATAGAACCGCATAACGCCATATCTCGAAGAAAGGAGTATCTTTCTCTCCAGGCTCTTCCACTCTCCTCCGGTACCGTTAAAGGTAAAGCTTCCGGAAGGAACGCTCTGGAAGAAGATTCCGATAGGAATCTGGGCAAGCTCTGAAAGGTCGCTCTTTCCCGTGATCTCTATCTTATAGCATCCTCTCTTTAAGACATCAAGTCCAAAGGCATATACACAGCCCTGAATAGAAAGAACGTTTGAAAGATCGATAACAGTGCCATCGGTTATTTCAAAGTACTCCACACTTGCGGCATCAACCGAGGAATCGCCCTCGTCAAAGCCTTCTAATTCCAGCTTAGGTTCCTCTCCCACAAATTTCTCCATAGCGTGAGTCTTTACAAGGAAGGAACAGATATTTGAAGCACATCTGACCAGCTGTCCTCTTGTAATAGTACCCTCGTTAAGGGAAGAAAGAAGATTGTCATCGGTTGAATTTACCGAAGCATCGGCACAGACCGCATAAAAATCGTTCTGTGCAAGAACGCATCTTGCAAAATCGTTCCTTGAGATCTTTCCGTCTACGTCACCGATCTTTGCCCACCAGTCGGTCATAACGATTCCCTCAAAGCCCCACTCGCCTCGGAGGATACAGGTATTAAGGTCATGTCTTGAGTTGGTCCAGGTGCCGTTTACAGCGCCGTATGTGGTCATAACGGAATCCGCGCCGCCCTCTTTTATGGCAATCTCAAAGCCTTTAAGATAAACCTCTCTTAAGGCTCTCTCTGAGATAACGCTGTCGATATCGTGTCTGTGGGTCTCCTGGTTATTTCCGCAAAAATGCTTTAATGTACCGCTTACTCCCGCGCTCTTAAGCCCTCTAAACTGTGCTGCAGCCATGCGTCCGGTAACGAGAGGATCTTCGCTGAAATACTCGAAGTTTCTTCCGTTTAATGGATGACGATGAATATTGATTCCGGGTCCTAAGAGAACGTCGATCTTGTTCTTTGTCATCTCTATTCCGAGCATACCAAAGAGCTCTTCGTTTAAAGCCGTATTCCATGTGCAGGCAAGAAGAGTTCCGTTAGGAAGGCTGAAGGCTCTTGTTCCGCAGTCCATACGCATTCCGGAAGGACCGTCAGAACAGCAACCGCAAGGGATTCCAAATCCTTTAAGGTTTCCACTTATACCGCCGAAGGCAGCCGCAGTACCTGCGGTAACCTTGGGGCTTCCCATACCCTCTCCCCTTACGATAGCCGTAAGGTCCTCATCGGAAAGCTGGGCAATGAACTGCTCCATAGTTGCCTTTCCGTTTTTAACGTCTATAAGCTTTATGCCCTTATCCCCGCTGTAAGGAAGGCACTGGGGCTTATCATTTTTAGCAATCTCGATGTCTCTACTCTTAGCAAGAGGAACATCCTCGTAAGAAACCGTAAATCCGTCTCCCGAAGTAACAGGGTGAACTCTCTTAAACGCCTTTATGGGAGCCATCTGTGAGCTGAGCTTCTTTATAACGATAGTTTCGGAAAGAGTAAACTCTCCCACCTTTTCAAGGCTTACGGAGGAGTCTCCTGCGAGGAATTCATACTTTCCGTCCTCTAAAACATAGGAAAAAGGATTTCCGGTAACCCCGGAGTCATCATAAGACGAGATAAGATAAGGACTTACCTCAACGCTTACAAGACACTTTTCACCGGGAGCAAGGCTCTTTGTCTTGGTAAATCCCGCAAGGGATAAAGCGGCTTTTCCAAGCTTTCCCTGAGGAGCCTTTAAGTACACCTGAACAACCTCCTTGCCCTCAAAGGAACCTGTATTTTCAACCTCAAAGGTAAGTGAGAATCTTGCACCCTCATCGTCTATGATCTTGCTCACGAAAAGTTCATCCTCCAATGAGATGATCTTTCCGATTGATTCCTTAAGGATGCATTCCCTTGGGCTTATCTTAAATGTGGTATAGGAAAGTCCGAAACCGAAGGGGTAAAGAACAGCATCCTTGTTAAAGGTTTCGTACCACTTATATCCTACATAAATGTCCTCTGCGTAGCAGTTATAATCGCTCCTTCCGAAGTTGGGGAATGCAGGTGTATCCTCAATTCTTTTTGCGATGGTGTCAGTAAGCTTACCTGAAGGGCTTACGTTTCCGGTTAATACATCTGCGCATCCAAGAGCGCCTACTTCTCCGCCCTGCCATGCATAAAGGATAGCATCGGGGAGTGCCGCTTCAATATCTTCCATATCGAGTACCGCGCTTACGTTCATAAGTACGATCATCTTTGAAAAGGCTGCTCGGACAGTATTAAGCATATTCTTTTCGGTGCCTGATAATCTGTAAGCTCCGGGAGCATCTTTATAGTCCTGTTCCTCACCGGCGGTTCGGCCGATTATAACGATGGCTACTTCAGACTTTTCTGCCGCCTTTTTAGCTACTGCCTCCTCAAGTGGCATCTCGTCCTGGCTCCAGGGCTCGCTTCCAAAGCCCATGCCCATATCGTAGGGATGGTCCTTGTCAAACTGCGCATATATGTTTTTAAGATCCTCGTCAAGTACGATCCCCTCTTTTTCAAGAGCCTCTGGAATAGTCCATACCTTACCTGCATTTACCATTCCTCCGGAGCCTGTTCCGGACTTGTAATAACGGCTCTGAATACGTCCGAAAAGCGCAATATTTGTTCCTTTTTCCAAAGGGAGCACACCGTTATTCTTAAGAAGTACTACGCCCTCTGAAACCGCTCTTCTCGCTGTAGCCTCATAATCGCTGTATTTTAATTTCATATTTCCTCTTTTCCAAAACGCCGCCCCATAAAAATGAGACGGCGTTTCTGGTAACGCTTTCTCTACGATCCTAATTATAGGTTGAGGAGAAGCGTATTTTATATAAAATTTGTTCCAAAAATTACATATCCGTAATCTCAGAATGAAGCTTCTGAAGTGACTTGATCTCGTTATGAGCTCCGGATTTCATATATCTGATACCGTCTGCTGCTGCGCTTGCGGCCGCGATGGTTGTGATATAAGGGATCTTCTTTCTTACGGCTGCCTTTCTCAAGTAGCTGTCATCATTTACGCTGTCCTTGCCGACAGGTGAATTGATGATAAGATCTATCTCTCCGTTCTCAATAGCATCCAGCACATTGGGTCTTCCCTCGTAAAGCTTCTTGATAAGAGTAGCCTTTACTCCGGCCTCCGTAATGATCTCATAGGTCTTTCCGGTAGCAAGGATATTAAATCCGTCCTCCGCAAACTGCTTTGCAACCTTTGCGACCTCTGCCTTGTCCTTTCTGTTTACGGAGATAAGTACGGTTCCCTCCATAGGAAGAGGTGACTGAACGGCCTCCTGTGCCTTTACAAAAGCTTCTCCGTATGAAGGTGAAAGCCCAAGCACCTCACCTGTCGATCTCATCTCAGGTCCTAAGATAGGGTCAACCTCCTGGAACATATTGAAGGGGAATGCAGCTTCCTTTACGCCGTAGTAAGGGATCTTCTTCTCCTTAAGTCCGGGAACGGGTGAAGGCTTTCCGGTAAGCTCCGATGTAATGATTTCTGTAGCAAGAGGAACCATTCTTATATCGCAAACCTTAGATACAAGAGGAACAGTTCTTGATGCTCTGGGGTTAGCCTCGAGAACAAATACCTTTCCGTTCTCGATAGCATACTGCATATTCATAAGACCTCTTACATGCATTTCCTCAGCGATCTTTCTTGTGTATTCCTTGATAGTCTTAACGTTCTCTTCCGGAATATGAGCCGAAGGGATGATGCAAGCCGAGTCTCCGGAGTGTACACCCGCAAGCTCGATATGCTCCATAACCGCAGGTACGAAAGCATGTGTTCCGTCGCAGATCGCGTCGGACTCACACTCCATAGCATGGTTAAGGAATCTGTCGATAAGAATGGGTCTGTCGGGGGTAACACCTACTGCGGCGCGCATATAATCCGCCATAGCTTCATCATCATATACAACCTCCATTCCTCTTCCGCCAAGTACGTAAGAAGGACGTACCATAACGGGATAGCCGATCTTATTGGCGATAGCAATAGCCTCTTCAACCGTAGTAGCCATTCCTGATTCGGGCATAGGGATTCCGAGCTTGTCCATAAGGGCTCTGAACTGATCTCTGTCCTCCGCAAGGTCAATTACCTCGGGAGAGGTTCCAAGGATCTTTACGCCGTTTTTCTTAAGCTCAGCCGCAAGATTAAGAGGAGTCTGTCCTCCGAACTGTGCGATAACTCCGAGAGGCTTTTCCTTCTCGTAGATCGAGAGAACGTCCTCAAGTGTAAGGGGCTCGAAGTAGAGCTTATCGGAGGTATCGTAATCTGTAGAAACAGTCTCGGGGTTGCAGTTTACGATTATAGTCTCAAATCCAAGCTTCTTAAGAGCCATAGCCGCATGTACGCAGCAATAGTCAAACTCGATACCCTGTCCGATACGGTTGGGTCCGCCGCCGAGGATCATGATCTTTTTGTTCTCGGATACGGGATCCTTATCCTCCGAATTGTATGTTGAATAGTAGTAAGCACTGTCCTTTGTTCCGCTGACGTGAACGCCCTCCCAGCACTCGGTAACGCCGATAGCCTTACGGCGGTTTCTGATATCCTCCTCGGGGATCTCAAGGAGCTTACTTAAGTACTTATCTGAGAAGCCGTCCTTTTTAGCCTTTGTAAGAGCCTCATCGGAAAGCATATTGCCCTTATTCTTAAGGATCTCCTCCTCTTCCTCTACAAGCTCTCTCATCTGGTCAAGGAAGTAATGCTTAACCTTTGTTATATCAAAGATTTCCTGCGAGGTAGCGCCCTTTCTTAAGGCCTCGTAGATAAGGAAATATCTCTCGCTTGAAGGAACCGAAAGCTTATTAAGGAGCTGCTCCTTTGTAAGAGTGTCAAAGTTTTTAACATGTCCGAGACCGTATCTGCCGATTTCAAGAGAACGGATTGCCTTCTGGAAAGCTTCCTTGAAGTTTTTACCGATACTCATAACCTCGCCGACGGCGCGCATCTGAGTTCCAAGCTTATCTTCAACGCCTTTGAATTTCTCGAAGGCCCATCTTGCAAACTTGATAACGACGTAATCACCATCGGGTACGTACTTGTCTAAGCTGCCGTACTTTCCGCAGGGGATGTCCTTAAGAGTAAGTCCGCAGGCAAGCATCGCCGAAACAAGGGCAATAGGGAATCCCGTTGCCTTTGAAGCAAGGGCAGAGGATCTTGAGGTACGGGGATTGATCTCGATTACGATGATCCTGTCTGATACGGGATCGTGCGCAAACTGTACATTGGTACCGCCGATTACCTGAACCTTATCAACGATCTTGTAAGCCTGCTCCTGAAGCCTGTCCTGGCACTCCTTTGAGATGGTAAGCATAGGCGCTGCGCAGAAAGAGTCTCCGGTATGAACTCCGAGAGGATCGATGTTCTCGATGAAGCAGACGGTGATCATATTGCCTTCGCTGTCTCTTACTACTTCGAGCTCGAGCTCTTCCCATCCGAGGATGGACTCCTCGACAAGAACCTGACCTACAAGGGAAGCCTGAAGACCTCTTGCGCAGACGGTCTTTAATTCCTCTTTGTTGTATACAAGGCCGCCGCCGGCTCCGCCCATTGTGTATGCGGGACGAAGTACAACGGGGTATCCGAGTTTGTCTGCGATTGCAAGGGCCTCATCCACCGAGTAAGCAACTTCGGAGCGAGCCATCTCGATTCCGAGACTGTCCATAGTCTTCTTAAACTCGATACGGTCCTCGCCGCGCTCAATGGCATCAACCTGGACGCCTATAACCTTAACATTATACTTGTCAAGGATTCCGGCTTTGTTGAGCTCTGCACAGAGGTTAAGTCCGGACTGTCCTCCCAGATTGGGAAGCAGGGCATCGGGGCGCTCCTTGGCGATGATCTGTTCAAGCCTCTTTACGTTGAGAGGCTCGATATATGTAACATCAGCAGTCTCAGGGTCAGTCATAATAGTTGCGGGGTTTGAGTTAACAAGTACGATCTCGTAGCCGAGCTTCTTTAAAGCCTTGCAGGCCTGAGTGCCTGAATAGTCGAACTCGCAGGCCTGTCCGATGACGATAGGGCCGGATCCGATAATAAGCACTTTGTTGATGTCTTCACGTTTAGGCATAAATATATCCTTCCTTTTTTATGTTTTAAAAAAGCGCATCGCTTTGCGATTTCGCGTCCTTGCGGAGCGTGCTTTGCTTAGCAAAAAAACTCACCGCTTTTTTGCTAAGCAAAACAATATCTCAGTCGCAAGCAACTGAGATATTGAAATCGCCTTTATTACTCCTCTTCGGGAGCTTTCTTTAAGATCAGATTGGTAAGAATACCAAGGATAAGAGCACAAGCAACTTCGGTAATTGTAACGGAACCGAAGTGAAGCGTAAGTCCGCCGATACCGGCGATAAGGATTACGGATACAACGAAGAGATTCTTGTTCTTGTTAAGGTTAACATTCTGGATCATCTTAAGACCGCTTACTGCGATAAATCCGTAAAGAGCCATACATACGCCACCCATTACACAGCTGGGAATTGAATTAACAAATGCGATGAAGGGAGAGATAAAGGAAATGATTATCGCTCCGCAAGCTGCGGTGATGATGGTGTAAACAGAAGCGTTCTTTGTAATGGCAACACATCCGATTGACTCACCGTATGTGGTGTTGGGACATCCGCCGAAGAAAGCACCAACCATAGAGCCGATACCGTCTCCTAGAAGAGTTCTGTGAAGACCGGGATCCTTTAAAAGATCCTTCTCGATGATGGTTGAAATGTTCTTGTGGTCAGCGATATGCTCGGCAAATACAACGAATGCAACAGGGACATAAGCTGCTGCGATGGTTCCGATATAGGATGCGTTAAGCTCTCCGAATCCTGCATGAAGGAAGGTAAAATCGGGAACTGCAAGGAAGGTCTTGATGCTTACACCGCCGTCAACAAGATTCTTGAAAGAATCAAAGGAAAGGATCTTGATGGCATCGATGCCTGCTGCATTTCCGATAAGAGTAAGGCAAAGAGCACATGCATATCCGGCGAGGATACCGAAGATAAAAGGAATAAGCTTTGCGGTCTTCTTTCCGTAGGTTGAGCAAAGCATTGTAACTGCTAAAGTAACAAGTCCGACGCAAAGAGAAGCGATAGGGCTGGCAACTGCAGCGCCTTCCGCGTCCTTAACTCCGCCGGTAAGGATATCTCCTACAGCGTTTCCCGCAAGGGAAAGTCCGATGATGGCAACGGTAGGTCCGATAACAACTGCGGGCATAAGCTTGTTGATCCAATCAACACCTACAAGCTTAACGATAAGAGCGATAACTACATATACAAGTCCGGCAAAAACGGCACCAAGGATAAGTCCTACATATCCGAGGCTCATTGAAACGCCGCCGGCAAAAGCCGCTGCCATAGAACCTAAAAATGCGAAAGATGAACCGAGGAACACGGGGCTCTTTCTCTTAGTAAAGAGAACATAAATAAGGGTTCCTACGCCGGCACCGAAAAGAGCTGCCGCGGGGCTCATGTTATTGCCGATGATAATGGGAACAACAAGAGTAGCTGTCATGATAGCAAGAAGCTGCTGAATTGCGAAGACGACGAGAGGTCCGAATTTAACCTTGTCATCTACGTTGTAAATGAGTTTCATAGATTTCTCCTCCAAATTGTAAATACCTTGTCTTTTGGTTATAAACACAAGATGTTGTGTAAAAGTTGACATAATATAAGCTATGACCACTATTTACCGACATAAATAATAGCATAGCCCATACACAATTGTAAATTATATTTATTTGCTAAATCTTAGTACCATTAATTGTAAAATAATTATAGGATATTACAAAAATTACAAAACTAATACTTTTTTCTTGACTTTAATCCTTCGTATAAAAGTCTGTAATTTTCGTACCTTTCCTTTGCTATACGTCCCTCTTCCACGGCTTTTTTTACTCCGCAGTCCGGCTCAGCCATATGGGCGCATCCCGCGAACCTGCAATAAGGCTCCTCCGGCACAAATTCCGGATAGCATTTCCAGAGGTCTTCCTTTTCAATACCGCAAACGTAGAGCTCAAGGCTTGAAAATCCCGGAGTATCGCAGATAAAGGTCTCCCCGTCGTTCCAAAGAGAAAAAAGCTCCGAATGCCTTGTGGTATGCTTTCCCCTTTCGATCTTTTCCGATATCTCCCCGGTCTCCATAACCTGTTTCCCAGCAAGGAGATTTATAAGAGAGCTTTTGCCGACTCCGGAAGGTCCCGCTACCGTCGTGGTCTTTCCTTTCAGATATTCGCGAAGCTCATCAAGTCCCTTTTTCTCTTTGGCGCTTACGATAAATACCTTATATCCCGCTGATTCGTAGATTCTTTTAAAGTTCTCTCCCGCTCCGCCCTCGTCAAGATCCGATTTATTAAAGACAACGGCGCAGGGGAGGCCCTGCTGCTCTAAAAGGATCAGCATTCTGTCCACAAGTCCCAGAGGGGGCTGGGGATGTGCAATGGCAAAAATAACAAGAGCCTGATCGACATTGGCTACTGCCGGACGTATCAGCTCATTTTTTCTTTCATAGAGCTCTGTTACGTTACCGATCTTTTTATCTTCGTCCGTAACCTCCAATAGGCAATCATCACCCACCAGGGGCTTTTTGTTGTCCTTTCTAAAGACGCCTCTGGCTTTACATTCATATATGCACTCGGCGGTCTTTACATAGTAAAAACCGCCGATTCCTTTTATGATCTTTCCTTTAACCTGCATGCATTATTCCTGTACAAAAGTAACGGGTCTTGTAAATGTCTTAATTTCTTCAGACGGAGGAGTAGTTACATTGCCTGCATCATCCGTAACTTCAGGATGCTCGACCTTATAAGTCATCTCAATAGTACCGCTGGCTGTTTGTATTCCATAACATGTAGCGGGCTTGTAAGGGAAGCTTACGGTAGATGCCTCGATAAACGCTTTTCCGTTTCCATCCTTTACTACTATACTTACCGACATTCCTGCGACATAATCTGCAGCTTCTGTCGCAGTAGGTGCAGTGATTTCCGCATCGTACTTATAAGTAACCGCCTTAGGTCCAAGGCTTATCTGAAGATCCACAGCCGTACCTTTTTCAACATATGTATCGGCGGTAACACCTTGCTGACAGATCATATCCTTTTCAATTGTATCGCTGTTTACGGAAGTGGTCTTTCCGACGGTCAGGCCTGCCTCTATAAGCTTTGCGAGAGCGTCCTCCGTAGGGATTCCAACGACATTTGGAACCTTAACGGTCGTATCCTCAACTCCCTTGCTTACGATTATCTGGATAGTACTTCCCTTGGGAACTGTGGATCCGACTTCGGGGATTACACCCACTACATATCCCTCGGCGATATTGTCATCAAACTGTTCGATCTTGGTTACGTTGAATCCTGCCTTGGTAAGAGCGTTAACAGCGGATTCGTAGGTAGCTCCGGCAACTGCGGGGATCTGGATTCCGCTGACACCGCTGCTTACTTTAAGATTAATGATGGTTCCCTTTTGAACCTCGCTTCCCTCGCTGACTCCGTCCGCCTCGATAACAAGGCCGGCATCAACGGTTGAAGACTCTTCATATACGGGATTTACGGTAAGTCCAAGAGCGAAAAGCTCATTTCTTACGCTGTCGATATCTTTTCCCACCATCGCAGGGAGCTTAACCATCTCTACTGTAGGCTGTACCTGCTCGTCCTCTCCGATAACGGGGCTTGTAGTCTCGGTCTGAGTATCTGCGGGCTGCGCAGGAGTTTTTGATCCCATCTTTCCGATAATGGTTACTGCAAGAACAATAATGATTCCCACGATGATCACACCCGCCGCAATAGCGATGATGGTTGTGATCTTTTCCATCTTGGGATTGTAATCCTCTTCGTTCTCAAGTCCGCTCTCGCTGTTATAAACCTCGTTATAAGCGTCATTATAACCTTCGGTTTCATATCCTTCTTCGCGATAGCCCTCGGACTCATATTCTCCGTTTTGATAATCCGAAGAGTACTCTCCCTCGTTATAGCCTTCCTCATAGTTTTCGCCGGAATAGTTATCCTCGTAATACTCCTCTTTGGGAAGGCTTCCCGTAGCTCCGGGAGCCAGTTTCATCATATGTGAATCATCCTCATCGTAAAGTCCCCTGCCGGATGAACTTTTTATCTTCGCCATATCCTCGTCGGAAACCGTCCTTGTTCCGCCTAAGATATCCTGTTCATCTCTGACAACGAAATCAACATCAGGAGTAAGAAGAGCCTGCTTTAAGTCCTTGATAAGGTCGCCCATACTCTGGTATCTTCTGTCCGGAGACTTCTCACAGCACTTAAAGATTATTGACTCTACGCACTTAGGTATCTCGGGAACGTACTCTCTCGGCGAAGGCATAGGCTCCTGAATATGCTTTATGGCGATGGCAACGGTAGTCTCTCCGTTAAAAGGAACTCTTCCCGTAAGCATCTCAAACATAGTAATACCTAAAGAATAGATATCGCTCTTTTCATCGGAGTATCCGCCTCTGGCCTGCTCGGGAGATGTATAATGAACAGAGCCCATAACATTGGAGGTAATTGTATTGCTGGTAGCGGCCTTGGCGATACCAAAGTCCGTAACCTTAACCTTTCCGTCTCTTGAGATGATTATATTCTGAGGCTTGATATCTCTGTGAATGATCCTTGCGGCGTGGGCCGACTCGATTCCGAGGCTGACCTGAATAGCGATGCTTACAGCCTCCTTGTAGGTAAGCCTTGCCTTTTTCTCGATATACTTTTTAAGTGTGATACCCTCTACAAGCTCCATAACGATGTAATGGATATCGTTTTCCTCTCCTACATCGTAAACATTGACGATATTGGAGTGCATAAGGCCTGCTGCCGCCTGGGCTTCTACTCTGAATTTGGACACAAAGTTCTCATTTTCTCCGAATTCAGCCTTTAAAACCTTAACCGCAACATTTCTGTTAAGCTTTGTATCAAGAGCCTTATAGACATCGGACATTCCGCCTGTTCCGATCTTTTCTATAATCTCGTATCTGTCGTTTATTATCATTCCTATCTTAACCATAAAAATCAATCCTCATATTTAACGAGCACAACCGAAATATTGTCTTTACCACCCTGCTCGTTCGCAGAATCAATAAGGGTCTCCACCGCGCTTTTTAAATCGGAAGAAGACTCGATTATCGCTGCTATTTCATCGTCATCAAGCATATTTGTAAGTCCGTCGGAGCAAAGCATAATTATATCGCCGCCCGTAAGCTCCTCGGTGTAGACGTCGCATTCAACATAATCCTTGACGCCGACTGCTCTTGTGATGATATTTTTATCCGGGTGATTTTTGGCCTGTTCTCTGGTGATCCCTCCGCTTCGGATCATATCCTCCACAAGGGAATTATCAACGCTGATCTGTCTGATCTTTCCGGCCCTGAGTATATAAATACGGCTGTCTCCAACGTTGACAGCCTGTAAAAATCTGCCTACAAAAGTAGCAGCCACAACGGTGGTTCCCATGCCTTCGTACTGCTTATTTGCACCGGCTCTGGCAAACACTTCGCTGTTGGCTGATTCAACCGCTTTTACGAGAAGAGTCTGTGAATTCTTCTCAAAGGAGGATTCGATGAACTGCTCCATAACATCTACCGCAGTCCTTGATGCGTAATCCCCTGCCGCATGTCCTCCCATACCGTCGGCGACGATAAAGAGGTTGGAGAGATTTCCTATCTTCTCCGTGAGGGCATACACATAATCCTGATTTATTTTTCTTTTCTTTCCAATGTCCGTTCTGGAAAAGCTAGTAAGCACGTTTGGTCTCCGTTTCGAAAATGGCGTGTGAATATCAGTCTCCGGTCATAACTTTACGTCTTAGCTGACCGCAGGCTCCGTCGATATCCCGTCCCATTTCCCTTCTAATAGTAACATTTATTCCATTTTTTTCAAGTTTATTTTGGAAAGCCCTGATATTACGGTCTTTCGAGGGCACAAAATCCCTTTCCTTGATAGGATTTACAGGGATAAGATTAATATGCGCATGAAGGGGCTTTGCGATCCCCGAAAGCCTCTCCGCTTCCTCTTCGGAGTCGTTAACGCCTCCCACAAGACTGTATTCAAAGGTGATGCGTCTGCCGGTCTTTTCAAAATAGTAAGCGCAGGCATCCGTTATTTCTTTAATGGAATATCTGTTTGCAATAGGCATCAGCTGCCTTCTGGATTCATCGGTGGTAGCGTGAAGAGATATGGCAAGAGTGATCTGAAACTGCATATCCGCAAGCTGCCTGATCCTATCTACAAGTCCGCAGGTTGAAACGGTAAGGTTTCTCTGGCTGATATTGAGGCCTCTTTCGTCCGTCAGCATACCGATGAACTTTACTATATTGTCAAAGTTGTCCATGGGCTCTCCGCTTCCCATAACAACTACGTTCGATATTCTCTCACCGATGTCGGAGCTGATAGCGTAGATCTGCCCTAACATCTCTCCGGGGGTAAGGCTTCTTACAAGGCCGTCCAGGGTCGAAGCGCAAAAGGCGCATCCCATTCTGCAGCCAACCTGGGAAGATATGCAGACAGAGTTTCCGTGATGATAGCGCATCAGCACGCTTTCTATCATATTCCCGTCGCCTAAAGCAAAGAGATACTTTCTTGTACCGTCTATCTTAGACTCCTGCATCCTGACGATCTCGAAACGCCCGAAATCATATTTTTCGAAAAGTTTATTTCGAAGGGCCACGCTTATATTCGTCATCTCGTCCATAGACTGAATATGCTTTTTATGGAGCCATTCATATATTTGATTTGCTCTGAAGGGCTTCTCGCCCATCTCTGCCAAAGAATCCTTTAATTCTTCGTAGGAAAGAGAACGTAGATCCATTATTATCCTTTATATTCTTTCAAGTACGCAGTAGAAAAATCCGTCACAGCCATCCTTATCCGGAAAGAGCTGAATCGGTCCCTTAACTATCTTAAAGGGAAGTTCTTTGCAGATCCTTTCTACCTGATCTTCATTTTCAAAACGGTTTATTGTACATGTACTGTATAAAAGCCTTCCGCCCTTCTTTAAGTACTTATATGAGCTTTGTACGATTTTCCACTGAAGGTCCTTAAGACTTTTTAAGCCATCCGGAGAGGCATTATACTTTATATCTCTCTTTTTGCCAAGTATCCCCAGTCCGCTGCAGGGAACGTCAAGTATCAATCGGTCCGCCTTCCCTGCCATATTCTCGTCCGCCTCGGCAGCGTCAAATACTCTTGCGGTAAGGTTTTCGGCCTTCATCCTTTCGGCGTTTTCAAGGATAAGCGAAACCTTTTCTTCGCTTACATCGTTTGATAAGACTTTTCCGTTCTTTCCGCACTTTTCGGAGGCCAAAATGCTCTTTCCTCCCGGTGCGGCGCAGGCGTCGTATACGAAGTCTCCTTCTTTTATATCAAGAGCTTCTATCGCAAGGCAGGAGCTTATATCCTGAATTGCGAAAATACCTTCCTCAAACCCCGGCAGGGCACTGATGCGCTCTGTATGCTCGGCGGTATATAAGTAGGGGAGCCTGCTGTCTTTCGTAAGCTTAGCCCCGGTATTTTCTATATTCTTTACTGCTTCTGATATTTCTTTAGCGGTAAGAGTACTTTTAAATCTGATGGAAACGGGTTTGATATCCAAAAGGGCCGAAAGGATACTCTCCGCTTTTTCAAAGCCGTATTCCTTTTTCCACTTTTCGCAGATCCATTCGGGAACGGAGTACTTTACGGATAAATACTTTAAGGGCTCCTTCTCTTTATCCGGGAGCTTAAGATTATCCTTTTCGGAAGAAATCTTTCGAAGGACCGCGTTTACAAATCCGGAAAGCTTTGAAAAGCCTCTCTTTTTGGCAAGGCCTACAGCCTCGTTTATCGCCGCTCTGTCGGGGATATTATCCATAAAAAGTATCTGATAAATGCCCATTCTCAAAAGGTTTCTGATAAGTGGCTTTAGTTTCTTTACGGGCACTGACGAAAAAGAACCGATATAGTGGTCAAGCTCTATCTGTCTTTCAATGCAGCCCTCAAAAAGGCGCTTGATAAATGCCTTGTCACGCGCCTCTAAATAATCATATTTATCTAATATATTTCCTATAAGTTTATTGGAAAAACTAAGCTCCTTCTCGAAAGTAAGGAGCCCGTCTAAAACTATTTCTCTTGTCTGTTCCATTTACTATTTATCCAAGTATGCTTCCGACTTCGGGTTTAGCCCCAAGTAAAAAATCCTTTGCCGCCATACGCTTTTTTCCTTCAAGCTGAAGCTCCAGGATCTTAACAGATCCCTTGCCGCATTTAACGGTAATGCCATCCTTTGTAAGTTCAACGATCTCACCGGGCACAGCTTTACCGTTATTTTCATCTGTCTGTGGCAGCACAGAAACCCTCCAGACCTTCATCTGCTTTCCGGAAAGGAAGGTATAAGCGCTTGGCCAGGGGTTCATGCCCCTTACAAGCCTTGATACTTCCTCCGCGCTCTTATTAAAGTCAATCTTTCCCATCTCTTTTTTAATAAGCTTTGCATAGCAGCTTTGGGAATCATCCTGCTTTTCGGGGACAAGCTCGCCGCTTTCTATCAAAGGCAGAGCCTCAACTATAGCTTCGGCTCCAATACCTGTCAGCCTGTCATGTAAAGTTTCAAAAGTATCTTCGTCAGAGATTTCGGTCTCTACCTTATAAAGCATATCGCCGGTATCGATGCCCGCATCCATCTGCATGATCGTAACTCCGGTCTTTTTCTCGCCGTCTAAGATAACTCTCTGAATAGGGGATGCCCCTCTGTATTTCGGCAGTAAAGATGCATGTATGTTAACGCATCCGTACCTTGGCATATCAAGGATCTCCTGGGAGATGATCTGTCCGAAGGCCGCTACGACAAAGATATCGGCATCGTACTTTCTAAGCTCGGCCACGGCCTCGGGAGTCTTTATCTTAAGAGGCTGAAATACGGGGATATTGTGTTCAAGGGCAACCTCTTTAACCGGGGAAGGTATAAGCTTATCGCTTCTTCCCTTGGCCCTGTCCGGCTGGGTAACAACGAGAGTCACTTCATGTCCCGCTTCTATAATTGCTTTTAAGGCTCCGGCTGCGAAGTCCGGAGTTCCCATAAAGACTATCTTCATCAGTCCTCAGTCTCCTCATATCTGGTCTCGTATATATCGCCTTCAACCTTCTCGGTGTAAAGGTGGCCGTCTAAGTGGTCGCATTCATGGCAGATGGCTCTTGCAAGAAGGCCCTCTCCCTCTAAGGTAAATTCGTTCATCTCCACATCATAAGCTGTGCACTTAACCTTCATAGGTCTTGTGACATTTCCGGCCTTTCCGGGAAGGGACAAGCATCCTTCGGAGCCACACTGCTCGCCCTCTGTATAGATGATCTTGGGATTGATCAGAATATGGGGATCTTCGCCCGTTGTATCGATAACAACGATCCTCTTTAAGATTCCAACCTGGGGCGCCGCAAGTCCGACACCGTTTGCAGCATACATAGTATCGAGCATATCTTCAATAAGCTCCCTGATCCTCGGGGTTACCTCCGTAACCTCTTTACAAACCTTATTAAGTACGGGATCTCCAAACTCCCGAATATTTCTTATTGCCATATATAAATACTCCTTTAAATCATGTTTACGGGATCAAAATCGAATTGTATAAATTCTCTGCCCGGCGGATTGTCTTTTAAATATTTCTCAAGAAAATCCTTAACCTCTACAAGTATATCATACCTTTCAGCTTTTATGTATAATGCAAAACGATATAAATCCTTAATACGCCCGATGACAGCGCTTGCAGGGCCAAGGACAACTATCTCCTGTCCTTTTTCTGCATGGGCCTCGGTACTGAAATAGCGCGCGCTATCCGCAATCCTGCCGGCTACTTTTCCCGTTTCCTCCTCCGAGGGCCCCATAACCATAACTGCCAGCATATGCGCCTCCGGGGGATAGCCCAGCATCTTTCGGTAGGCAATCTCCTCGTCAAAGAATCCTTCATAGTCCTGGTATTTTGCAAAGCCTATAGCGTAATGCTCCGGCTTGTATGTCTGGATAACAGCCTCTCCGGGTCTGTCTCCTCTTCCCGCTCTACCCACAGCCTGAGTAAGAAGCTGGAAAGTCCTCTCGGCGCTTCTGAAAGATGCGCTCTGCAAACTCATATCCGCGGCGATTACTCCCACAAGAGTAACCTTCGGAAAATCATGTCCCTTAACTATCATCTGGGTTCCCACAAGGATCTGTGCCTCTTCGTTTGCGAAGGCCGAAAGGATCTTCTCGTAGGATTCCTTTGTACTTGTGGTATCCGCATCCATCCTAAGGGTCTTCACCCCCGGGAACTCTTTTTGTAAAAGTTCTTCTATCTGTTCCGTTCCCGCTTTAAATCCGGCTATATACTTAGAGCCGCAATTGGGGCAGAGGGAAGGTTTTCTTATCTCATATCCACAGTAATGGCAGATAAGCCTTCCGCCTTTATGCTCCGACAAAGACACATCGCAGTGAGGGCATTTGATAACCTCTCCGCAGGATCTGCAGGAAATAAATCCCGAATATCCGCGACGGTTTATAAAGAGCATGCTCTGCTCACCTTTGGTTATTCTATCCTGTAAAAGGCTTCTTAGCTTTCTTGAAAAAACAGATTTGTTTCCGGCATTAAGCTCGCTTCTCATATCAACAACGGTTACATTTGGAAGACTTCCTCCCGTAAGACGCTCCGTAAGCTTAAAAAGACGCATCTGTCCGTCCTTTGTCATACGATAGCTTTCAAGAGAAGGAGTCGCAGACCCAAGTACAAGTGCAGCCCCTGTGATTTCCGACAGATACTTCGCTACTCCAAGCGCATGATACTTAGGGGTAATCTCTGATTTATAGCTGCTTTCGTGCTCCTCATCCATTACGATCATGCCCAGGTTTTTAAAAGGAACAAAAAGTGCGCTTCGTGGCCCGATAACAATATCTATCTCCCCCGATGCGGCTCTCATACACTGATCGTACTTTTCTCCGGGTGAAAGGGTCGAGTTCATAACGCTGACTCTGTTTCCGAATCTTTTGTAAAACCGAAGCAGGGTCTGGTAAGTAAGGGCAATTTCCGGGATAAGAAAGATGGCCTGCTTTCCCCTCTTTACCACATTCTCGATAAGGGACATATAGACTTCGGTCTTTCCGCTTCCGGTTATTCCGTGTATAAGATACTTTCCGGGCTTTCCGGATTCAAAGTCCTTTTCCACCTCATCTACGATAAACTGCTGCTCAGAGCTTAGATGCTTTCGATCATCCGAAACCTCACCTATCTTAACGGGATTACGGTACTGCGTAACTGTATTTATCTTAATAGCTCCGGCTTTTTCAAGGGAGGATATAGTCGTTCCCGAGACTCCAAGCTTTCCCGTTATCCATTCGTATGGGATGGTCTCTTCCTCCAAAAGAGCATCAAGCAGCTTTGCCTTGGCGGTCTGGCGCTTTCTTAAGGCCTCACCTTTAAGAGAGATAAGTTCGTTTCTCTCCATCAGTCTCTCCACTTCCCTAAAGACCAGCTTTTTAACCTTTGTCTTTGCGGGGAGAACTACTTTAAGAGCCTGGCTCATAGTTCCGCCGTAGTTTTTTCTGAGGAAAGCTGCGAGCAGGAACTGTCTTTCAGTGGCTGAAACAGCATCCTTGGCGATATCTATGATTTCTTTAACCCTTGAAGGGTCATAAGCCGTATCCTCGCTAAGGGCTATGCAATAACCCTTTCTTACGGTATTACCCTGTCCGAAGGGAACGAGTACTCTCATCCCTACCTCCAGGCATCCCATAAGCTTATCCGGAATACGATAGGAAAAAGGCCTGTCCAGCTTATCAAGCGATATATCAATTATTACATCAGCATATCTGTACATCAAAAATCCTTCGTAAGTTTCTTTAATCTTTAAAGATTCTCTTCTTTAATGATTTCGGAGATAAGTACCCTTTCATCCATCGGATACTTTACGCCCTTTATCTCCTGATAGTCCTCGTGCCCTTTTCCCGCAAGGACGATAATATCCCCATGCTTTGCATTCTTAAGAGCGTATCTTATAGCCTCTTTCCTGTCGGGAATCTCAATATATTTGCCATCCGTTTTCGAAATGCCGGTCTTAATGTCAGCGATGATATCAAGTGGCTCTTCAAACCTCGGGTTATCGGATGTGATAATGGTAAAATCGGCAAGGTGGCCGCTTACCTCTCCCATCTCAAAACGCCTTGACTTTGCTCTGTTTCCGCCGCATCCAAAGAGGCAGATGAGCCTTCCGGGATCGTACTCCTTTAAAGTCTTTAAAATACTCTCAAGAGCCATAGCGTTGTGAGCGTAATCTATAAGAACCGTATAATCGTCGGATACTTTAACCTTTTCGATCCTTCCTTTAACCTGCGTCTTTAAAAGGGCTTCCTGTATGTCCTCCTTCGATATATCGAAATGTCTGCAGATTGCGATGGCGCAAAGGGCGTTATATACGCTGAATCTTCCGGGGGCTGAGATTTCTACATCCATCTTCAGGCTGCCACCTGTCTTAAAAGTAACTCCAAGTTTTCCCGCAGTCTTGACAAGGTTAATATCTGTAGCGCGAAGATCGCACTTTTCGGAAAGACCAAAGGTCTCGAGGCTGCAGGTATGGCCCGAAACTATCCTGTCAAAATGCTCGTCGTCGAGATTTGCTATCCCAACTTTGCACTGCTTAAAAAGCATAGCCTTGCAATCTATATATTCCTCAAGGCTTGAATGCTCATCGGGTCCGATATGGTCAGGCGAAAGGTTTGTAAATACTCCGATATCGTAAACAAAGCCCTGGCATCTGTGCTGCATAAGGGCCTGGCTTGATACTTCCATAACAACGGTGTCAAGGCCGGCCTCTACCATCTTCGCGAAGGTTTCCTGCAAAATATAAGACTCAGGCGTTGTGTTTTTGGCAGGGATATGTTCATCTCCTATTATGGTCTCTATAGTACCGATAAGACCAACCTTTCTGCCGGCGTGCTCAAGTACGTTTTTGACAAGGCAGGTGGTAGTTGTCTTTCCTTTTGTACCTGTAATGCCGATGGTTGTAAGCTTCGAAGCGGGATGCCCAAACCAGGCCGCCGACATAAATGCCAGAGCATATCTTGTGTCCTTACAGATTACAAGGGTTGCTCCGAGTCCCCTTACTCCTTCTATTTCGTGCTCCGCTACTATGACCTTAGCTCCGGCTTTTACGGCATCTATTGCGGCGTCGTGACCGTCAAACTTTGCGCCCTTAATGCATACAAAGGCGCTGCCGTCCGTAACCTTTCTCGAATCGTAAACAAGAGCTGAAATCTCAGGGTCTTCTTCCCCGAAAAGTATTTTATTTTCAAACTCCCCTGTCATCAAACTTAATCTCATAAGTCCCTCCTTTAGACCTAAACAGGCAGCTACCATTCCGATATAATCGAACAGTAACTGCCTCTTTGCAAAATATTTTATCCGAGGATTCTCTTTTTCTCGAAAAACTCATCAATTGCCTGTACAAAGGCTTCCGAGGACATCGATTTAAGCAAATATCCGTCGGGCTTAAGTCCCACAACGTCCATTATAGTATTGCGGTCGTTTTTACCTGTAAGGAAGATTACCGGAACTCCGGCAAAATCCTGTTCGGTACGGACTATCTCAAGAACCTGCTTTCCGTTGATTATAGGCATCTCGTAATCAAGAAGCACAAGATCCGGTTTATCAAGGCTAAGGTATTTAACTGCCATAGCGCCGGAATTTGCGAGGATTACCTGATATTTGCCTCCAAGTAGATTCTTGACATTTCTCAGCATTACGCCGGAATCGTCAACCACAAGTATTTTCTTTTTGATAATATTGCTCTTGCGCTCCAAAAACTCATCAATATGCGCCGCAATCTCTTTAACATCGAAGGGTCTTAAAAACTCTTCTTCAATCGCCGACGAGCTTATGACACTGCGAATTTCTTCGATGTCGATGGGATACCCAAGCAAAAACAGCGGGATATCATTCTCTATCGTCATATCTCGTAGGAAAACAAGGGCCTGGGATTTCTCGCTCATAGAGGATTCCACGATCAACATACATATATCGGGGTTTTCCGTAACCGAGCTGATTGCTTTGATGTCAGGCTCTATCTCTATTATGTTGTGACCAAAATTCTTTATATGGTCGAGAAGTGAAGTAGTAAGATACTTCTTGCCCTCCCTGATCACTAAAACATTCGCCATATTTTCCCTCTGGCACCAAAAAGAGCGGGTGCTCGAAATCATCATCCATATATTTAATCAATTTTACTATTTTTCATGATTGACTGTCAAGCACCAGTAAGTCCCCGGTATCAGGACATTTCCTTTACATCGCTGAAGTTCCAGGATTTAATATTAAGCTCAACGATAGGAGTTCCGCAGTAGGAACACTTTTTAGCACCGAGCATTCCCAAAGGAGCGCCGCAGTTCGGACAGTTGATACCCATTCCGGCCTGATAGTTGTCATCTCCCCCGTCTCTGTTCTGGACATATATCATGTCCACATTGTACTTACTCTGCTCACGTATCTGCTCATCTCCGGCGATCACCTTACCCTCTTCGTCCTTAAGGTAATGGATATACTCGATGGCCGTCTGGAAAGTAATAATGCACCTTCCCTTTGATTTATTGTAGTTGTTGATCTCGGTCCTGTGTATTTTAATATTGTCAAAATACTCTGTCTGATTTTTGTTTAAAAGGTCTCTGATCTTATTCTCAAGTTTATTCTTCAGTTCATCATAACCTTCGGTTAAGATATTCTTATCCTTAGCCGCCACAGCCTGAAGGAAAGACGTAAGCACACCCTCGGCTCTTGCCTTTGCCTCGTTGTAGTCAAACTCCGGAAAATCCCGTGTGATGGCGGGGAGAATGATACTTGTGACTCCGGATACGGATTTGGGAGGCTGTTCGTAAACATCCGCCCTTGTAACTCCGGAATCCTTGACCGCCTTAGCAAGCTCCGCAACATCAGATATTGTGGAGGCGACACTTTTGGCCGCCCCCGCAATCTTTGAAACAACTTTTACTATGATGAGAGCTCCTACAGCTATTCCGATAGCCACAAGCACGATGGGAATCAGATTATAAAATTTCATCTTCTCTCCTTAGCTTAGTAATATCTGATCTCGTCGAAGATCTCCTCGATGGGAGTATTTCTAAACTGCTCGAAGAAATCGCTTCCGGCATATCCGCTTACGGATATAAGGATAACTACCCAGAGAACCGTAAAGGCGATTGCAAGGCAGACTGCTATGATCGAGATAATAAGCCCTGCTCTTGCAAGTTTCTTGCCGTTCTTTATCTTGTTGGTAATAACGGATAAATAAAAAAAAACCTTATTTGAAAGAACAAAGGTAACGATGGCAAATACGATTCCAAAAGTTCCGTAGATGCCTCCGAAAAACAGTCCGTAAAAAGGGATCCACGCAAGCATAAGAGCTAGGATTCCCCAAACAAGGGCATTGATACCGAAAACAAGTCCGGAGATCTCCTTACCGGGGCATTTAACCTCAGGTGTCCGGCTGATCTGCTGATAAGGTTCCTGTGTATAAATAGTGTTGCTGTCCATTAATAACTCCTCCTTTTTTAATGTACTGTTTCATTATACCATAAATGATATAAATTAGCTTATAAATATGAAAAGACAAGGGGGATAATTCGTTTACACGCTCAGCGCATGTGTGCTATAATCGAGCCAAAGGCACTTATGCTCTACATATCGTAATTTTAAGGTTCTAAAGAGTTTTGCACTTAAAAACTTTGGATTTGCACTAAAATTTGTTCTTCATATAAGTAGTAAGTACGAGGAGATCGAGTTATGAAAAGATGGAAGACCTGGCAAATCGTTCTTTTTATTGCATTATCAGTCGGGCTGAATATAGGCGGTAAGCAGATCACGACGCATTTTAACCTGCCGCTTTGGGGAGATTCCGTTGGAACTGTCCTCTGCGCATATATCGGCGGCCCTTTTTGCGGCGGAGTAGTCGGACTTACAAGTAACCTTGCCTACAGCGTTGTAAACTTACGCTCTGCTTTTTATTCCGTTACGAGTATTGCTCTTGGCCTTATCATCGGCTATGGTGCCAAGAAAAAATGGTTCAAAGAATTCTACGGGTTTATGAAAGCCGCCTCTCTCGCTATGCTCATAGGCCTTGTCGTATCCGTCCCCCTAAACATTATCCTTGACAACGGTTATACCGGAAACACCTGGGGAAACGGCATCATCGATTATCTCTCAGACAAAAACTTCCCACATTTCCTGGCTTGCATCATAGGTCAGCTGGCTCTGGAGTTTGTTGACAAGATCATTACTGTTTCCGCAGTCTATATTGTTATCATTATAAGGCGTTTCAATAAGAGCACAAAACTCTCGCAAAAAACCGTATCAGCCGTTCTTATAGCGGCTCTTTGCTTTTCTTTCTTTTCTTTTTTCCAAAGTGATCTTGAAGCTGACGAGGCCGCATCCGACGTTTCTGCGGTTTCTGATATTTCTACGGATCCGAGGGATTACAATGACTACGTTCAAACCGTATACAGCAGCAACAACGGTCTTCCCTGCGGCGAGGCAAACGATATCGTCCAGACCAATGACGGAGTCATCTGGATCGGAACCTACGCGGGACTTTACCGCTACAACGGCCGTGAGTTTCGCTGGATAGACAATTATGAATCCGTCAAAAACGTCAACTGTCTTTATGTAGATGAAGAGGGTCGTCTTTGGATCGGTACCAATGACAACGGTCTTTCAATTTCAATTTCCGAAAATATCGTAAATGTCATTGACGCAGAATCCGGTCTTCCTTCAAACTCTGTACGCTGCATCACGAGAGCAACCGACGGTTACTACTATGTCGGAACAACGAGCAGTATGCAGATCCTTGTTCTGAACAACGGTCTCAAAGCCACAAACACCTTAGAGGAAATATCCGGCGCCGACAGTATTTCGGCCAACGAAAGCGGATTTGTTGCTACTATCGATTCTGCGGGACGTCTTTATCTTTTAAATAGCGGAAATATCGTCGGCTCCATCACATCCCCGGATGAAAACGAAGCCTTCAACTGCTGCGTCTTTTCTCCCGACGGAAAGCTTATGGTCGGCTCTTCTACAAATCATATCTATCTTTACGATATAAGCGGAAACAAGTTTAGTCTTATCGAGCAAAAAACCTGTGAAGACGTAGCCGGTATAAATAATATCAATTACCTTGAAGACGGTACCCTCTTTATCTCAACGGACAGCGGAGTATCCTATATTGATGAGGCGGGCTACCACAAAATAAATACAAACGATTTTAACAATTCCATCGACAATATGCTCTATGATTACCAGGGTAACCTTTGGTTCACCTCTTCAAGGCTTGGACTTCTTCGTATGGCGAGATCTCCCTTTAAGGATGTATACGGCTCGGTAGGTATGGAGCGTAAGGTCGTAAACGCAATAGTCCTTTGGGATGGCAAGTACTATATAGGAACGGACAAGGGGCTTGACGTTGTAGACAAGGCCTGCCGGAAAAGCTACGAAAACGAGATAACTGAAGAGCTGCGTGATAAACGTATCCGCTGCATGTACGTTGATTCAAAGGATCACCTTTGGATATGTACCTACGGAAGCGGACTTGTGGAGCTTGCTCCCAAGGGAAGCTTTTGGACCTACAACGCCGAAAACGGCAGCTTCGGAAACAAGGCAAGGATCGTTACGGGGCTTTCCGACGGCACAATACTGGCTGCCGGTGATAACGGTCTCAGTTTTATTAAAAACCATACAATAGAAAAGACTATCAGCAACGAATCCGGCCCTATCAATTCTATGATACTTACGGTTACGGAGCTTAAGGACGGAACAATCCTTGCGGGAACCGATGGTGATGGTATCGCCCTGATAAAGGACGGCAAAGTTACTGATATGCTTACAAGGGATGACGGTCTTAGCAGCGACGTGATCCTCCGCACAGTAAAGGATCCAAAGTCCGAAGGCGTGTTTATCGTTACAAGTAACGGCCTTTGCTATATGGATGAACAGGGGCAGATACGCACACTTGACAAATTCCCATATTATAACAACTACGATATCTGGGTAAAGGATGAGGATACCCTCTTTATCATGTCCAGTGCGGGAATCTATGTTGTTGAAAGAGATGAACTCGTATCCGGAGGTGAAATGGCCTGGGAGCTTTTGGATGCAAAGAAAGGTCTCGGAACCTCCCTTACCGCCAACTCCTGGAACTACTACAACGGAAAAGGGGAGCTTTTCCTTCCCTGCGATACAGGTGTATATATAATCGATGTTGAAAAATACAACAGCGATGTCCGCTCATATCGAATGCAGCTTGCCTCCGTAAAGACAGACGGCAATCTCATTCCGATGGCCCGCACGGGTGCAATAACCATCGGTCGCGGAGTAAATCGTGTTGAGCTCTCTCCCGAAATACTAAACTACACGATCCAGGAGCCTAATGTGGGTTACTTCCTTGAGGGCTTTGACTCCCAGTGGACCATCATCCCGCAAAATAATCTCAACAACATAATCTACTCAAATCTGCCTGCGGGTAACTATGTCTTCCATCTTGCCATATTTGACAGCGCCGGAGATCACATCCTTGAAGAAAGGGAATTTGATCTGGTAAAAGAAGGAGAGATTTACGAGCAGTCCGGCTTTACCTTCTATATGCTCCTTATCCTTTCTTTGATGATCGTCTGGTTTACGTGGCTGATCGTTCAAAGACAGCTTCACCAGCAGCAGATAAAGTTGAATATGGCCAACGAAACAGTTATGGCTATTGCAAACGCAGTCGATGCTAAGGATGTCCGCACCCACCAGCATTCCACAAGAGTAGCGGAGTATTCAATGCTTATCGCTGAAGAAATGAACTGTTTTAAGTGGTGGCAAAGACGAAAGGCTATCTCAAATATAGGAAAAGCAGCCCAGATGCACGACATCGGAAAGATCGCGATCCCCGACAGAGTCCTTAATAAAGTCGGAAGACTCGACGACGAAGAGTACGCTATGATGAAATCCCATGTAATCCGCGGCGCGGAAATACTTAAGGACTTTACTCTTGTTGACCATGTTCTTGACGGTACAAAATACCACCACGAAAGATATGACGGAAAAGGCTATCCCGACGGGCTTTCCGGCACAGATATTCCTCTTTTTGCAAGAATCATCAGTGTAGCGGATAGCTTTGATGCCATGACCTCAAACCGTGTCTACAGACACCATATGGATACGGACTATGTTATGAATGAAATGCGGCGAGGCCGGGGAACACAATTTGATCCCGATGCCCTCGATGCCTTCCTCAGACTTGTAGATAAAAAGGTTATCGATCTTGATAAGATATACGCCCAAAAGCGTATGGAGATTGACCAGGCTGATGAAGCAGCTCAGTCCGAATTAAAAAGAAGGGCGGAAGAAGATAAAAAGATTCAGCAGGAAGAAATAAAGCAGTCAGCTGATGAGAAAGGAGCAGGGAAATGAAGCGAGTATATATAACCACAGTAGTAACTTGCATTATCATATTGGCCGCTCTTATGACCTGTCTTAAGCTAATGAATTTAAAAGGCACAAAAGATCACCTGACCATCGGCTTTATCTATGACAACGACGAAAGCACCCCTTACACATACAACTTCTCTCTTGCCAAGGATGCCCTTGAAAAGGAATACGGGGACAAGATCGATATACTAAGCTGCAGCAATGTACTTGATGATGAGATGGAGGAGCCCTTAAGAGAGCTTGCCGAGAGCGGTTGCGATATCATCTTCTTTAACGGATACAGCGAGATGGTTATGCAGCTTGCTCCGGATTACCCGGATACACAGTTTTGCCAGACTTCATATATGGATATGAACGGCGTTGCCGTCCCCGAAAACTACCACACCTTTAAAGGCGAGGCTTATCAGGGAAGGTATGTCAGCGGAATCGCTGCCGGGATGAAGATCAATCAGCTTATCGAAGAAGGAACTATAAACGCAGATGAGGCCCTTGTAGGATTCGTCGCCGCCTTTCCAACATCCGAAGTCATCTCCGGCTACACGGCTTTTATCCTCGGAGTACGCTCTATTGTTCCGGAAGCCAGGATGGAAGTATCCTACACAAATACCTGGAGCAGCTACGCTCAGGAAAAGGCAGCGGCCAACAAACTGATATCCGACGGATGCACCGTCATCTCCCAGCACACCGATACCATCGCTCCCGCAATCGCCTGCGAAGAAGCCGCCGGCACAAAGCCCGTTTACTTTGTCGGTTATAACCAGAGTATGTCAGAGGTAGCCCCGGAAACAAGCCTTGTAACTTCAAGGATATGCTGGGAACCCTATATTCTCTCGGCTGTAGACGCCGTTATGACGAATAAAAAAATTGAGAAAAATGTTGCAGGCCGTGTTCACGGCTCAGATATTTCCGCCGGATTTGAAAAGGGATGGGTTGAGATGATAGACCTAAACCTCCCGGTGGCCGCTCCCGGTACAAAACAGGCTATGAACAGCGCCATCGACAGCTTTAAACGCGGCAACAGAGATTTTGTATTTCGCGGAGACTACACCGGCGTAAAGCATGACGACCCCTCCGTTACAATAGACCTCCATAACGGCTATATCGAAAACGAGAACACCTCATACCCGCTCTTCGATTACATCCTCTCCGACATCATCACAATAGTATAATAAAGAGTTGACACCCCCCCGTCCCCCTGTGTCATCTTGACACCCCAACCCCGTCCCCCTGTGTCATTTTCACGACCTAAGCGCCTCTATAGGCGTCATTTTGGCTGCTTTTTTTGCGGGATAGAATCCGAAAAATATTCCTATAGCCATTGAGAATACCGCGGATAATAGTATAAGTGCAATGTTAAAATCAGGTAAAACCGATATATTTGCCGCGCTTTTTGCAATCAGGCTGATAAGAAGTGAAAAGCCATATCCGCTTATTATCCCTATTACTCCTCCGGTCAAGGATATAAGTCCCGATTCAATGAGAAACTGCCAGAGGATCGCTTTAGTTCCGGCTCCGAGAGATTTCCTTATTCCGATCTCCCTTGTCCTTTCGGTAACCGATACAAGCATAATATTCATAACTCCGACTCCGCCTACAAAAAGAGAAATAGCGGCGACGAGCATTACAAAAACGGTAATACCCGTCATTATAGACGAAAACTGCGATACACCGGAATTAAGCTCATATGTCTTAACCTTTTCCTCTCCTCTTTCGTTTAAGGCCGCAGCCACATACATCTTCCCCTTTGCCGCCATCTGTGGAGCGCTCTCGGGTTTATCCACAAAAACCATAGCATCATATATGGCATCCGGATCGATTCCGAAGAGATTATAGAGAATAGTGGAGGGCATCTCAAGTGTATGGGTATTTCCTCCAAACATCAAAGCAGAAATAGCCGACGCAGACTTCCTGATCCCCAAAACCTTTACATCAACTTCTCTTCCGAGGATATCAAGAGATATCGTTTTCCCGATAGCATCAGTATTGCCGAAAATCTCTATGGCAGTGTTTTCATCTATGATGCAGACTTCCTTGGCTAAATCGTAATCAAATTCATCAAAATATCTTCCCTGCACGATCTCGGCAGAATTTTTAAGCTCAAGGCTCGGGGATCCGCTGCTTATCCTGATCTTAACTTCTTCTTTTTTACCCTTTGCCGTAGCATTTACGCTAAGTACTTCCGTATAGCTTATATTCTCGTCGTACTTTGAAACAAGATTGTCAAGGATCTTTCTGTTCATAGGCTTTCCTTCGTTCGTATAGATCTCATAATACGAACCGGCCAAGGAGCTTAAGGAACCTGATATAAAATTACTCATTCCCTTTCCGATGGACATGATCGTTACAACGCTTGATATACCTATGATGATACCAAGCATAGTAAGAAACGCACGAACCTTGTTTGAACGTACATTAAAAAATGCCATTTTCCAATAATCAAGAAAAATACCCATTGTCTACTCCTGCCTAAGGGCTTCGATTGGATTTAACTTTGCCGCCTTTTTTGCGGGGTATATTCCGAAGAAGATACCGATCGCCGCAGAAAAGAACGTTACCGCTATAATAACCTGCGGTGTTACTAACGCAACCACATTTATCCCGATGACCTTACTCATAATAAAACAGATCAGCTCTCCCCCGAGATACCCGAAAAGAATTCCAAAAATCCCTCCGAGGCACGTAAGTACTCCGGCCTCCGCAAGAAATTGTATCATTATTGATGATGTCCTTGCTCCCAAGGATTTTCTGATTCCGATCTCTCTTGTCCTTTCGGTTACTGAAACCAGCATAATATTCATTACTCCGATACCTCCGACCATCAAAGAGATGGCGGCTACGAAAGAAATAAAGATCGTGATATAGTTTATGACTTTCATTATGCTTTCCATATAGGACGTGAAGGATATATATGAAATCTTTTTTTGTCCTACCAGTTTTTTTCTTGCCTCAAGAAAGCTGATGATCTTTTTAATAGTCCCTTCAGCTTCCTCGGCAGAGTCAGGCTTAAAGAGGATCTGTTCGAATGAGTCATCTTCATTTCCGATGATCGCGTTGTATGTGGAGTAGGGCATATCGAATTCCACTTCATCCTCAAAATAAACCATTTCATACAGCTCCGAATCGGACTTTCCCTTTACTCCCACAACTTCAAGCTCGCAGCTTGTGCCCTCAATTTCAAATGTGAAGGTCTGTCCTACAACATCCGTATGTCCAAAGAGATTCTTGGCACTGTTTTGAGCAAGAACGCAAACCCTCGCTTCGGAGTCATATTCCTCTTCTGTAAAGTATCTTCCCGCCACAAAGGGCTTCGGATTAGCAATGATGTAATCCGGAGTTACGGCACAGTAGTATGTGACAAATTCTCCCTTTTTTGACAAAGACGTAGCATAGCCGGCTTTTTCCATGGATAAGGATGCCACATGATCTATCTTTTCCTTAGCACTTTCCACATCCCCCCGGTTAAAAAAGGCCTCGGGAAAGATCTCCCCCAAAAGGTTTCCGGCCATTATGTAGGTCTGTCCGCTGAAGGCATTGTTAAGCTGTCCCGATACGGAATTCTTTACGCCGTTTCCTACAGATACGATCATAATAACGGACCCGATTCCGATTATGATCCCAAGCATCGTAAGGACCGACCTCATCTTGTTACTCCATATGCTTTTTAATGAAATTTTCAAATATTCCAGAAGCTGGCCCATATTAGTTACCTGCGGTTATTAAAGACATACTTTCGGGAGAAACCATCGCGGGCATTCCCTCAGTGATCGTTCCGGTATATGTGCTGATGATAATATCTCCCTCCTCAAGTCCGGACTTTATCTCTATATAGAAATCTCCGGATACTCCCGTCTCGACATACTTCTTTCCGACTATCATAGTGGCCGGATCCATTGTGTAAACAAACTCTCCGGTATTATCTACATTGACGCTCTCAACAGGGATCCTGATACAGTCGGCCAGGGTCGCAAGTGTGATAGTACACTTGGCATCAATTCCTAAGTAAATATTATCATCAGGATCGTCGATGGATACCGTGACCATAACAAGGGAAGAATTACCGGTCTGGGTAACCATATGATTGATGGTCTTTACCTCGCCGTTATATGTATTTCCAAGTATTTTTATCTTTGCCTTCTGACCCTCTTTTAGATGTTCAAGGTCGGTCTTAGTAACACCGATGGTTACATGAACATCATCAAGACTTGAGAACGTAACAAGTGGCGTACCGGCTACCGTTGTATCGTCTTTCGTATAGCCTACCGAAGTAACTACACCGTCAAAAGGAGCGATAAGTCCTTCGGCAAACATCTCTATTGAATCATAATAGTTTTCATTTTGAATACTCTGCATCTCCTCGGAGATTTCAAGAGACTTTTTGTCATACTCGCTGGCTATTGTTGCCTTGTAGGATTTCATCTCGGATTCGGCTGCAGCTTTTTCAGCCTTATACTCTGCAAGAAGAGCATTCGCTTCCGAAACTTTTTTCTGGTTATCATAGGCTGCGGCGGAGGAGCTCTGTTCCTGTATCTGACGGCTTATATTTGATATCTCAGCCTGCTTTTTATATACATAATCCTCGTAGTTTTTAAGCCATTCGGTCTCTTCCGCCGTGGGGGTATACATAAAAGCCGTAACCTTTGAGTACATTTCTTTATTCTTAAACTGATAATCAGAAAGCTCATTGTTTGAAATAGAAAGCTGGGTATTCAGTGCCGCAGTCCAGTGGGCAGACGCATCGGTAACGTCCTTTTCGAGCTGGTCTACAACCGCCTGCTGGTCATTTACAAGCTGAGAATACTTTTTAAATCTTCCCGCAGCCTCGTAGTACTTGTTTTCATTATCCTTATTTTTCGCAACCGCGCCCTCGTAGGAGCTCTCCGCGGACTGGGATTTAAGAAGCGCAAGACGAAGGGATGTGTTATAGGAATCCTCATTGAAAAGAAGGATTGGTTCACCCTTTTTTACAAAGCTTCCGCTTCCTTTGATATCATCAATAAGGATTGCATCGGGAGCGGTATAATGTATTGTCTTTTCGCTCTCCACATTACCGGAGATAGTCACATCGCTGATAAGCTCCCCTCTTGAAACCTCCTCTAAAGTAACCGTTCCTCCCATCATGGACTTCATCGCTTTTCTCGCTCCGAAGATGATTATCCCGATAAAGATTGCTATTACGGCCAGAATAGAGAAAACTATTATGAGAGCGGTTTTCTTCTTTCTCTTTTTCTTTTTTATCTCAAGCTTTTCCTGTGAACTGAGATTTGCATCAAGTTCCCTGTTTCTACTCTTAACAGACATTTTATTCTCCTTTTGCTTCTTCCTGTGCTCTTGCCAATTCTTCTCTGATTTCCTCTTCGCTCTTGCCATCTGCGGATGTCTCATCCTTATAGATCTCACCGTCCATAATGTGGATGATCCTGTCAGCCTTTGCCGCAATAGTTGGGTCGTGGGTGATAATGATAACCGTTCGTCCCTCGTCATGCAGCTTCTTAAGGATCTCAAGGATCTCTGCGCTGGACTTTGAATCAAGGTTACCTGTGGGCTCATCCGCAAGTATGATAGGCGGAGCCTGGGCAATCGCTCTTGCTATCGCAACTCTTTGCTGCTGTCCTCCGGACATTTCAGACGGCTTATGGGTCATTCTTTTTTCAAGTCCGACTTTCTTTAACGCTTCCCTTGCAAGTTCAATCCTCTTTGCCTTCGGAACCCTCCTGTATATAAGCGGCAGCTCAACATTTTCAAGGGCCGTCAGGGACGGTATCAGATTGAAACCCTGAAAAATAAAGCCTATCTCCTTATTTCTTATATCCGAAAGTTCATCATCAAGCATCTCCGCCACGTCCCTGCCGTGCAAAAGGTACGTACCCGAAGTCGGCACATCAAGACATCCAAGCATATTCATAAGAGTAGATTTTCCCGAGCCCGATTGACCGATTATGGCTACAAACTCCTTCTCTCCTATTTTTAATGAAATATGATTGAGCGCTTTTACTTCATTTTCTCCCGGGTTATATATCTTCGACATATCCGAGATCTCTATCAGTTCCGGCATTTTAGTTTCCTCTTTTTGTTTGTTTTCGCTACGTATAAACCTGTCTTTTATTCTGACTATACCCATAATAACGCAAAAGGAGTTTCCATAAAATGGAAACTTCTTAATCTTACCTTAACATAACCTTAATGACACAGGGGGACGGG
>CADATP010000022.1 GCA_902790935.1 uncultured Lachnospiraceae bacterium
GGTGTCAATGGCTGTTGTCAGAATATTTGTAACAGAAAACGGAGCGCTTAAACTGCCTATTTCCGTTGCCATCTGCGGAAGCGTAAGTGGAGCCGAACCGCCTGTTTTTGCGCGGATAGCGTTGGCGATTGCCGTAAGCTTATCAGTAAGAGCCATTTTCAACACCTCCGATTGCGGTTTGAATAGCGTTGTAAACAGCCAAAGCCGACGGATACTGAGCGTTGGTTGAATTTGCGGTTATCTCTGTCACCTTTTTTGACAGGCTTTCTTTCAGCGACGCCGAGTGAGTTATCAACTGCTCGGTTTCCGCTTTGGTGTAGGTGTTCGACTTTACAGCTTTTTCCTCGCCTTTTTCCACCTTCCACGCACTCTGTGTAGCCGGAGCCGAAATTGCCAAAGCCACACTGCCGATGTTAAGGCAGTCCTCAAAGCTCAGAACATACGGCGTGTCAACGAGCCCGTCGCCCTTGACGCTCATGCACTGAATAGTGCCGTTGCTCAGATCGCAGTTTTCAAAGCGGATATCCGCACCGCTTAGGATTCCCGAAGCGCGGGTAGTGCCGTTTGAGTTGTCGTGGCAGAGATACGCGCAGCCGTTTGAGGCGTTGACCGTACAGTTTTTGAATCTGCCGTGCTCAAGCGGAGAATGTCCGCAGCCGAGCGCGGGCTTGCTTCCTAAGCCTGTGATATCTGTACAATCAGGGTTGCCTCCCCACAAAAATACGCACTGCTCAATCAGCCAGTCGATCTCCCTGCCTGCTCCGCTTGTTTCGATGTGCAGGCAGTAGCGCAGATTTTTGCAGTTGAAGGTGAAGCCTTTTATGTGGGTGTGCAGGCTGTTTCTGGCAATTTTTGAAAGGTGGAACGGAGCCTTTTTTGACACGTTCGAATACACGATATCGCCCGAAAATCCCGTTTTGCCGTCCCATGAAATCACGCAGTTCGCGGGATTTTGGACGTTGCCCTCGTAGTAAACGTAGTCCTTGCAGACAATGCCGCAGTAATTTGCCGCTTCACGTTCGCTGTCGTCAATGCCCGAATAGCGCTCCTGCAGGTCGGTGTAAGTTCCGTCAGCAACGTGGATCGTGTAGCGGTTTTTTTCGCTGTTGTCGGTTATGCTTTCGTTGGCGGCGTAAATGGTGTTGAATTTTGTTACGCCGTAGCCGTCTTCGTTCTGCGCAAATGAAGCCGATACATAGATATCGGTCATTTTGGGAGTAAGCCGCTGTACGGTTTTGCCCGACATATAATTTTCGTTAAGCTGCATTTTTGTTTCCGAAAAATCGGGAGACTGATACTCCGTCGCCGAATCGCCGCGTTCCAGCTGGTAGAGAATTTCAAAGCTGTCGCTCAGAGAGTAAAATCTCAGGAAAGCCGCACCCGCGGGCGTGATGAACGTTGTGTTGGTGTAGTTCGCCCCCATTCCGATCATCGATACCTTGTTTTTCTCGTTGTCATACAAGAAAACCGCAAGCGCGTATCCGCTCTCACTGCGCGAAAAAGTGTACTGTGTCAGCGCTTCAACGGGTGTGAAATCCGCCGAGCGGGTGCAGCTGTCAGCGTTCCAGTTCCTGCCGTTAGTGCTGAACAGCTTGCCCTGCTCCATATCCGTGCGCAGAAGATTTCGGCTTGTGATCGTTGATAGCGCGAGCGACTGCTTTAAGTTTTGGCTCAGGTTATCCATACCGACTGTATTTATGCTTGATGGATGTTCTTCAAGGTAGGTTTCAACTATCGTTTCAATCTGTGTTTTGCCCGGAATATCCTCGGGACTGACGTAGTCGTCGGGACGTTTGCGTTTCCTGATTGGAATGCGGATTTTTCGGATTGTATACGCGGAGGTATCGCTCTCGCGAATATACACCCAAATCTGTCCGAAAATCTCGTCGGATAGTTCTAAAAAGCGGTTCGGAATATCAACAGTGAGCACATTGCTCTGACTGTCAAACCCGCCTGTCTTTACGATCGCGCGGTCGGTTTTCATTATTCCAAAGTGAACCTCTGTGGTTTCACTCAATCCCGAAACACCCGAGATCCGGAGCTTTTGCCCTGTGTCGTACTGCCAGAGACCCGTGCTTAAAACAAGCGTTTCGTCCGCTGACATTCCGCTGAAATTTGCTGTTATCATTATTAATGAATTCCTCCTAAATACATGTACTGTACATGTTAAATAAAATCAAAAAATCAGTAATCTTCATTTTAATACGCTATGCTAAAAAAGTAAAGGCTTGAAACGCTTTTCTTAAGGCCACCCCCAAGACGAGCTTGAGCTCGAACTCGAACTCGATGAGGAACTCGAACTCGATGAAGAGCTTGAACTCGAGCTTGATGAACTGGAGCTTGACGCGCTTCCGTCACCGGAAACCCAGGTCTGGGTTGATGTACTCGTCGATCCGTCCCCAGAGGCAGTTGCCGTTGCGCTCGCCGAAGCGTTTCCATCCGTGGAAGTCGATGTGGAAGTCGACGTGCCTCCCTGAGATTCATCGTGATCGTAATCGTAGCTTCCACCGCTATTATCATCCGGCGGATTGGGAACAGGTGTCGGCGTCGGGGTCGGAGTTGGCGTAGGCTCTGGTGTGGGCTCAGGCGTCGGGGTTGGCGTTGGCGTAGGCTCAGGTGTAGGCTCAGGCGTCGGAGTAGGTGTCGGATCCGGAGTAGGAGTAGGAGTAGGCGTTGGTGTGGGCTCAGGTTCCGGAGTAGGATCAGGTGTAGGCGTAGGCTCAGGTTCTGGAGTCGGTTCCGGTTCAGGTGTCGGCTCGGGCTCGGGAGTAGGCTGCGGCTCAGGCTCATAATCGTCAACGCCTCCAAAATCCGTACCATACCGGTCGCCGCCAAAGTATCCGTAATAGCTCGCATAAGTTCCGTAAGCCATGGGTATTCTGTTTGAAATCGCAAGTCTGTACCTTGTCTGTGACATATATTCATCGGTCACATTAAAATAGTCGTAGTAATAAACTCCGGGAGGATTACCATAAGGATCGTCCCAGGTGCAGTCATCAAGGTAGTACTCTCCGCTAAGATACACAAGATTCCATGCGTGGAGCTCTCCCGCATAACCTACTACCATAGCGCATGGAATACCCATTTTCTGCATAAGGTATGAAAAAGCCTGTGAATATCCGGCACATACCGTCTGCCTTAAGACAAACGCGCTGTATGCATCCTGATCAAGGCTGTTCGCCTGATACGTAGTGTATTCGATGAGATAGTCATGCGCATATTTAGACATCTCGATGTCGTTGGGCAGCTTACTCATTTCAGCCAGTACAGGCTTTGTCACAGATTCAACCGCCGCCTTTGTTCCCGCAATATCATTTACAAGATAATTGTACAACGGGATAAAAGATGTAACATAACCATTGGCATCGTAATAATACGAGTATCCCGGATTAACCCAGAAAAGATCCGGGTGATCGTAAAGGACGCAGTAATAGATCGTATCAAGGTCTGAGGGAGTTATGGCCATGGGAAGGGCGATGTTTGTATACCCCGCAGCAAGTCCCGCGTGGATCGTATCATATATACCGACTCCGGCTTCGGGAAGCGTATTTCTGTAGAGGTAAAAATCAGAGCCGAGTGCCTTTCCCTCATAGCTTGTGCCGAGAGTCTGAGGCTTGACAGAAACAGACCTTTTCGGATTTGGGTCCGGGTCCTCTAAGGCAACTACATCGCCAATTATAAGTCCGGTGCCTCTTTTTAGGCCGTCATCCGAAGACCCGGTCGTAAACTCTCCCACTAATCCGCATCCCGTTAAGAATGCAGATAATACTAACAATATGATAATTGCGGACAGGATTCTTTTTTTCATATTTTCACCTACGGCAAATGCAAAAAACACAGGTCCACTTTAAAAATACTTTCTTCTAAAGGTATCAATCCAAGTTATAGGCATTTCTTTCTTCCTTAGAGAGAACGGCTCCGGCAAACTCTTTCTTTGCCATTTCTATAAGCGTCTTGTAATCCTTGTAGTAAATTCTTCCGGTACTGCGTGAGTTCGGCAGGTAAAAAGCCTTGTTCGCTATCGAGAATAAGATCGTGTTATTTCCGGTTAAATCAGCCAGGAGCGCAAAGTCCTCGTCTTCCAAAACCAGCGATTTAAGGCTTGCGATGACTGCCAGCAGACCTTCCCCTTCTTTAACGCTCTTTATCATACCAAGGAGCTGAATACTTTGTTTATTTTCATGTTCCTTATAGTCTCTTATCTTTACGAGAAAATTTCCGCCCTCGGCAAGAACATATTCGTCATTCTTTATGAATGTGATGAAACCGTTGGTACCTACTTCCAGCGGCTGCTCATCGATGATTTCTTCCGTCACCGTATCAAACACTCTTACACTTCCGTCGAAGCACCCAAGGGCCAAATACTTTCCGTCCGAGCTTACCGCTATAGATTTGGACATTCTCGCATCATCGCTCTGCCTAAGGAGCTCGTTTTCATACTCCGTCATAGTTTTGTTTTCAATATCAATCTTGAAAACATGACGCTTGGAAACAGAAATATAAATATACTTTCCATCCTCGGAAACACAGGCATTGATTAGTGAATTGTCGGCTAAGGCTTCGGGCCTTTCTAGTATAAATTCCGGCTCGCACTTTTCCACATCCGCAAGGATCATGGACCTGCCGCCCCAAACAAGAGCATACTTTTTATTCTTTGTAATATATCCGTCCGAGGAATAGAAAGACTCTATACAATCATCGTAAGCAAAGGATTTCTCCTCCTTTGTTTCAAGATTGAAGGTTCTGAATGACTTTGTATCAAGGTCTATAAGCACATCCCCGTCCGTTTCCATTGCCCTTGGTATTACCGAGTCAAAACTGTCTATCGTATAGAGCGTATTTCCGTCTTTGTCTCCGACAACATAAGTATCATTGTCGTAGTTTTTATATATCAGATATTTTCCGTCTTCCGTTATCTGTGTCAGATAATTCTCATCTTCGGTAGAACGGATTATCTCATAATCCTCCGCAATATGCCTCTTTAACAAGAAGATTTCCGAACTTCTTTCTTCACAGAGCGCTATATAGTATCCAAGACCGACAGCATCTTTAATAGCTTTATGATTTGCTATGTTTCGTCCTGTGAACGTACCTGTCCTGAAGTCAACCTCCATGATCTGTCCGTCTTCCAGAATACCAAATCCCTGGCTGTTTCCGACATACTGTATGATCTGGCTTAATGCACCGGGGAAATATAAAGTACTTAAAAGCTCACCCGTCGTTTCATCGTAAGTATACGCTTCCATTCCGTGTGCGAGAACAATATCACAATGTTCTACACCGTCTTCCGTATAAGGACGGGCTTTAAGTATAGTGCTGTACCACATCGATTCGAGTTCTTCATACTCAAATGTTTTACTCCACGTATATGTTGCCATTTCCGTATCGAGAACACTGAGTGTCAATTTTGAGCATGTAATATCAAGGCCCGGCACATACACAAAAGCGAAATCATCAGATTCGAGCGCTTGCACTTCACGTATGCTTTCATCCGGAGTTTCTATAATTCTGCCCGACATTTCGTCCATATCAAAGAGGATTGCCTCTTTAGGCTGTTCTCCCAAGAAATGTGTACATGCATACAGATATTTTCCACTCTTGGAAAAGATGCATTCATAACCCAAAGTGCGGTCCTGTGGGCTATCAATAGTACCGGTAATCTCTCCGCTCTTAATATCTATAACGTCAACAACCGTGGTATCTTCTTCCAGCGCTGCGGCAAGCCTCTCATAGACGTCTTCATAATAAACCTCAACCGTAGTAACAAGGGCTGCTCTTCCCTTAACGGTATCTATGGCACAGGAGCGTATATCTCCTCTGTCTTTAAGCTCCTCTCCCGTCTTTAAGCTGTAGATAAGGTTTCCGTCATAATCGTACTTATAAAAGGCATCGTTGCTGCAGATATATACTCCCTCGCTGTCGGCATCGAAAGCGATAACCTTTTGAGCGGAGTTACCTTCTCCCAAAACAGAATGAATCTTAACTTTCAGATTAAAGTTTTCCGTATCCCAGACATATACATTCTGACTGTAGTCAAGGACAAGAAATGCAGATTTATCAGCATTTCTCTTCACCTCTTTAATGCTTTGATCAACCCTGATAGAGCGGTCAAAGGAATAATAATCCTCGGTAGCATACGCGTAAAGAGACTGCGCAAGGGCGTACTCCGCCTCTCCAACGTAGGGCCTGTCATTTTCCTCCGAAGGCAGAGCCTCCATGGCAACAAGGGCGGCATCCTGTCTCCTACCTTCGGATAAAAGAGAGAGTGATTTCTCGGCGTAAAAGCGCGCCTGGTTTTCCTGTTTTTCGCGGTATTCTTTTAATATATCTTCTGCCAGCTTTGTTTTTTCATCAGCAAGCTGAGTTTTTTCTTCGGCAAGAAGTGCCTTTTCATCCGCTAGAGCCTTCATCTTGGCGGCAACATTCGCGTTGTATACACCGAAAGCGGCTCCCGCAAGGGCAACGACCGCCGCGCCTGAAGAAACGAGGGAAATTGTTCTCCTTATAATACGCTCTCTGTGGCGCTGTCTTAGATCGTCGTAAGAGCAGCCCAGCACAGGGGCTGCAAGCCTTAAGATCTCTGTCTTAAACTTTTTGTTCCTCTCTTTGGAATTCTCTCCGCGAACATCAGCAGCGAGAGGCTCCACGGGCTTTCCGTTTTCATCCTTTAATAGAAGCTCGGGGAAGCTATCATCCGGCTCGCCCTCAATGAGAACGGCAAGAATATGATCCCTTCCGTGCATGGAGATAAAGGTCTCTATCTCCTTTTGAACCCAGTAGGATTCCGGAGTATTGGGGGAGCAGATCACTATAAGCCACTCGGACTCCTTTAAAGCACCTGCGATATTGTCGTTAAGGTCGCTTCCGATAGGAAGCTCTTCCTGGTCCCTGAAAACTCGCTGAATTTTCTTTTTTCCGGTCTTTTTCTTTACAGCCCCGGGGACATGATAGGTTTCAAGACCTGTATGAACCTTCTTAGCCATCTCCATATCAAGCGGAGTATGTCTGTAACTTATAAATGCGTCGTATCTCATTTTCTCTCTTTTCCTTACTTTTAAGCTTTACGGTAAGTCTTCTCAAAAATATCTTTTGCGATTATGTATATATCCGAAAGGTCGTCGCATCTTACCGCCATATAATCCCCGGGGATGCCAAGATAATACTTGTCGGGATCCCAGGTTGTAAAAATCTTTACTCTGTGGTCAAGCGCTCTTGCGTATATTCCCTCTCCGCCTCCGGCCACACAGCTTTTAGCTTTTGGAAGAAGGTCATATCGCTTTCCGCTCTCCGAGTCGATAATAACCGGTGGATATTCTCCTGGGAACTCATACTTCTCATCACAGGGAGAGTAAGAGCGCTCAAATTTAGCTTTCTTTATCGGGTAGATCTCACCCGCAACATTTATTACGATATATGTATCCTCGTCAACTACGGTATCGATATCGCCTTCAAGAGTACGGATTAGAACCTTGCTTCCTGTCGGGACAATATCTGCCGCACGTACATATCCGACGGTTACTTCATGTTTCATATACTTTTCGTATGTGGAAACATCTTCATCCGAAACTCCGGCATACCTTATTTCGGAAGTTGCAAAGTATTCGTCCATCCGCTCCTTCATAAGCTTATCGAGGCTCTCCGTCTCATATGGAATGCCCTTTTGCTCGATAAGGTCCTTTTTAAGAAATCCTCCGGCTTTTATAAGATGTCCGCCGCCACCGCCAAGTCCATCAGCAATAAAGCCCGCAAGTTCGCTGGCCTTAACCTCCTTGACGCAGCTCCTTACGGAGATCTTTACTCCGAAAGGAAGGATACTGTAAACAAGGGCTGTATCTATCGCATCAACTTCAAGAAGCATATCGCTTATAATACCGAGGATATTGGGATCGCAGGGCTTTGCCGAAGCGAGTCCGTATCTGTAAGTATCAAAAAAAGCCGCGCTTTTTAGAGCATCTCCCGCGATCATAAGTTCATCCTTGGAGATGTTTGAATTCTTGAATAAAACTATATCCGTGGCTCTGTATTTAACCTCGTCCCTAAGATCCTTGTCCGCGGGATGCGAGATTTCTGAGAAACCGTTGGTATCCGTCATCAGTCCATAGTAAAGAGCAGTAGAGATATCGAGGTCCTCGTTGTAATCGATTCCCTCATTTTTAAACATGCAGGCAAGCACAGTCGCACAGGAACCGTAATTGCTCCTTACTTCACTAAGTTCGGGAAGCTGTCCGGTAACCTGGTGGTGGTCGATGATTGCGATGTTTTCCGCCTCAAAACGGGTAACATTACTCTCGCCGTAGCGGCAGTCAACCGTTATAAGAAGCTCGGGTTTATCAAGCTCCGTAACAAACTCTACCGGAATACCGAGCCTTTCGATCATCAGAACAAGATTGCTCTTTTGAACCGGAAACTTTCCGCCGTACACAAAGCGTGGCGTCTTCCCATTTTTCTCAAGATACCATTTAAGAGCAAAACCGGAAGCAAGCGCATCCGCATCGGGATTGTCGTGACATTGAATTACTATATTGGAAAACACTAAAAGATCTTTAAGCTTAAGCGACATAGAAACCTCTTATTCTCCCTCTTTAATTCAGGTTACTTGCGAAATCCAAAAACAAAAGTATCAACCAAATTTGATTATATCAATGCGTCAAAAAAAAGACAAGAGAACGAGTCTCCTGTCTTTATCTATAATCTCATATAGTAATTACTTGCTCCAGCCGCTCTTTGTAATAAAGTCCTCGACTTCATTTTTGGGAACGTCTAAAGAAATTGCAAGCTCGCCGAAAAGGAAGTCGGCTGCGATACGATAATACTTTGCATCGACAGCGGTCTCTTTGCGTCCGGCCTCAATACGCTTTTTCTTTCTGGCATATATGGTCTTAACAAGGCTTACAAGCTTTCCTACGTCATTGCTTCGAACGCATCCCTTGTAAAGTCCTTCAACCATTTTTTCATTGGGAATCTCCAAACATTCAATATCAGGAATAGTCTGAACAAATGCTCTTGCCTGCTCTCCCGTAAGGATAGGTCTCATAGACTCGTCAGCAAGCGCAACAGGAATATACACAGTACTTGCGGCACTGTAAACCGGCTTTAAGATATAATACTTTTCATCCTTGTCCACACCCGAAATATCAAGGGTTGTGATCTGATCAATCTTGCAGACTCCTTTATTTCCGCAAGCTACATATTCTCCGATATTAAACATAAAAACACTTCCATTTCAAAACTTAGTTCGTTTACATAATGTAAAACTATTATAGCAGAAACAGTTTTAAAATGTAAGGGTTTTCTCTCCGAAAAAATACACAAACATTAGCCTTTAGGCTTCATTCATCTTGGCTAATTTTGCCGCCTGGTCTGCCGCGATACAAGCGTCAACGATTTCTGCGATATCTCCGTTCATAACTTTATCAAGCTTATAAACGGTAAGACCGATACGATGGTCCGTAACACGTCCCTGAGGGAAGTTGTATGTTCTGATCTTCTCGGAACGGTCTCCGGTACCGATCTGGCTGCGGCGCATCTCCGCTTCCGCATCATGCTTCTCCTGCTGCTGAATATCATACAGCTTTGACTTTAGGAGCGCAAAAGCCTTTGCCTTGTTTTGCAGCTGGCTCTTCTCGGTCTGTGAATAAACTACGATTCCGGTAGGATAATGGGTAAGTCTTACGGCAGAGTCCGTTGTGTTGACACACTGACCACCGTTTCCGGAAGCTCTCATAACGTCTATTCTTATATCCTTTTCGTCGATAACGATATCAATATCTTCATCCGCCTCGGGCATAACGGCAACCGTACATGTTGAGGTGTGGATCCTTCCACCGCTCTCGGTTACGGGAACGCGCTGTACTCTGTGTACACCGGACTCGTACTTAAGCTTTGAATAAGCTCCGGAACCGTTTATCTGGAAGGTTACTTCCTTGCATCCGCCGATACCGATCTCGTCCATACTGATAAGCTGGGACTTCCAGCCCTGGCTTTCTGCGTAATGTACATACATACGGTAAACCTCGGCAGCAAAAAGAGCTGCCTCGTCTCCGCCGGCTCCGGCTCTGATCTCGACGATAACGTTCTTATCATCGTTGGGATCCTTGGGAAGGAGCATGATCTTCATATCCTTCTCGAGCTGTTCTACTCTATCCTTTGCCTCATTTAAGGTTTCTTTCAGCATCTCCCTCATATCTTCGTCGCTTTCGGAATCCAGCATATCAAGGGAATCCTGAATATCGGTCTTACACTTTTTGTATTCCGTGTATGCCTCTACTAAAGGAGTAAGGTCGCTTTGCTCTTTCATAAGACGCTGAAAGCGCTTTGTGTCATTTGTAACATCGGGAGAATGGAGCTCTTCCATTATCTCCTCGTATTTTATGAGTATATCTTCAAGTTTATCAAACATCTTTTTACCTCAATGCTGATTTAACTGCGCTTGCCACGCGGTCGAGGTGCGCAAAATCTTTTATTATCTGAATCTCAATAAAGCCTTCTTTTTCAAGGAGGTCTCTTACGGCATCTCCCTGATCGTATCCTATCTCAAGAAGAAGATTACCACCAATGGTTAGCCTCTTTTTGGCCTCGGGGATAATCCTTTCATAAAATGAAAGTCCCGATTTATCACCGTCCAAAGCCATCCTCGGCTCAAAGTCCTTTACCTCCCTCATCAAGGTATCGCACACATCGGAGGCAATGTAGGGCGGGTTTGAAACGATCATCTCGAACTGTCCTTCAACGTTTTCAAAAAGGTCACTTTTTATAAAGCTGACATTTGCATCCTTCCCGAGTATCAGGGAAGCATTGCTTTTGGCAACCTCCAGAGCACCTTCGGATAAATCCACTCCTACGCCCTTACAGTCATTTGAATACTTAAGGAGGCTCAGGAGTATACATCCGCTTCCGGTACACATATCAAGGATCCTGCTGCCGTCGTTTAGAAGCCTAAGCGCTTCCTCCACAAGGATTTCCGTGTCGGCTCTCGGTATAAGAACTCTCTCGTCAACATTAAACTCAAGGCCCATAAAAGGCGCTTTACCTACGATATACCAAAGGGGCCTCCGGGTAAGCCTCTTACTCACTGCTTCTTCAAAAGCTTTAAGGCTCTCTGTATCCGGCTCTTTTTTTCCGTCCAAAATAAGGTCGCTTTTGGTGACGTTTAAATATATCTCCATAAGGAGTCCGGCCTCTGTATCCGGCTCTGAAATACCGCCCTCCGACAATCTGTCTTTAGTGCTTTTATATATTTCAGCTATTGTCACGTTCGTCCTCCCAGTCGTCCTCATCAGGCTCGTCAAGCTCGGGACCGTCCTCGAAATCGTCCTCCTCTAAGATGGTATCATCGGGATTCTGCAGAGAAACAAACTCGTCCTTTTCCTCTTTAAGGAAATTGTACTTGAGCTTGATGTGGTCTTCTTCCTCATCCTCACCCATCATCTCATCGGTAACTTCATAATCGTATACTTCCTTGAGATATGCTTTCCAGTCAAATACCGCTTCAACGGAAGCGATGGCAACCTGGATCATATGTTTATCCGGTTCTCTTGTGGTAAGATGCTGGATCCAGATTCCCGGAGCGGAGATGATGGTAATAAAGGCATTGTCGTATCTTCCCGCAAGAGAAAGAATCTCGTAGGAAATACCCGCGATCACAGGGATCATCAAAACTCTTACAAGGAGTCTTAACCAAAGGGTATCGACTCTTATAAATATAAAGAGGATAACGCTTATAAAAACAACAAGGTAAAGAAAACTGGTACCGCAGCGCTTGTGGAATCGGCTGCTTCTGGTAACGTTTTTGACCGTAAGGATCCTTCCCTTTTCGATGCAGTCGATACATTTGTGCTCAGCACCATGGTATCCGTAGAGCCTACGGATATCCTTAAGAGCGCTGATAAAGATGATATATCCTAAGAAAATAAGGACTCTGATGACGCCCTCTATGATCGCAACCAGGGAATCGTTTCTTACGAACTTATCAAAAAGCCCTGCAAGGTAAGCGGGAAGAACCGCAAAAAGCCCTACAGCTATTATAAGAGAGATGATCGTTACGATTACCGAAGATCCGTTTCTCTTGCTGTCATTTTGAACCCTTTTGGAATCGCGCCTTGCTTCCTTTTCGCTCTCATCGTCATAGAAAGAAGCGGAGTAATTGATAGCACGCATTCCAAGGATCATAGAATCGATAAAGTTGAACACGCCCCTTACAAAAGGAACCTTCTTTAAAGGCGAACCACGCAGTATGCCGGCATAATGCTCAACCTCGACGGTGATATTTCCGTCGGGCTTTTTGACCGCTACTGCGTACTTTTCTCCGTTTTTCATCATAACGCCTTCGAGAACGGCCTGTCCGCCGATTCCCGAATAGCCCTTTTTCACACCTTCAGCCATAATACCCTCGCTTTGTTGTTAAAGAGAAAAAAAGGTTGAGGAATTAACCTCAACCCTTGACCTTTTTCATTACTTAAGACCGTACTTCTTATTGAACTTATCAATACGACCATCGGCTCTTGCAGTCTTCTGCTGGCCTGTGTAGAATGAATGGCACTTAGAGCAAACTTCTACGTGAATCTCAGGCTTGGTTGAACCGGTTACGAAAGTGTTGCCACAGTTGCAGGTAACGGTTGCCTGATAGTACTCAGGATGAATTCCTTCTTTCATTATTTTCACCTCTCTATAAAAAAGTATATTAGCGTTTTTAATCCGCACTGCCTATGGAACCACAGACAGCGATACAACTATATCATATGTTCGGGTTAAGCGCAAGGATTTTTTATCAAGTGATAAATTCTTTTTATTATTTTTTTAACGCTTCTTCTTTCCTTTGTTTAAAAGGACAATAAGAATAACCGCAGTAGCAATGGCGATAACACCTACGCAGATACCTACAACGAGTCCGATATTGATCTTTTTTCCGGGCTCAACGATTATAGTGGGTATTGTAGGTTCCGGCATCTTGCCCGAAAAGTTCTGACCATTCGGATAAAGCTCTTCATAAGTCGCTCCGGGATTATCGATGCAAACCCAGCCGGAAGATAAACGGAAGTATGAAACGTATCCCCAGGTATGTCCCGCTTCATCCGTAAAGAGCTCGTTAAAGTAAAGGTCATCGTCTACGCCGGGATCAAAGAAAGATTCCGAACCCGGATATTCGTAAAAATATACTGCTTTGCCGTCTTTAACAGTCTTTATCTTAAGCTCGGCGCTTTCGTTTCTGATCTCGCCCGCGTGCTCTTCTCTGAAAGCAATCTCATCATAAACCGTTGCAAGATAATCCATAGGAACCCAGCCTTCGCAATTGGAAACAAGTCCCCACTCATTGCCCGCCTTGTCGGTATATTTATAAGCGATATAGATCTCGGTTCCGTTGTCATAGGTTTCGATAACAGATCCCGTCTCGGGAGATTTGTATACCTTCAGTCCCTCTTCATCCGGTGAATTGGCGATGAACATTCTGTCATAATTCACAATAGAATCCTTGTGGCTTTCATAGAAGCTGTTTCTGGGCTCCCAGATAACATCCGCGTAAGATGCGATTCCGGAAAAAGCAAGTACTGCCACACTTCCCAAAACGGAAAAAGTTACAGCCAGTTTCTGTTTAATGCTTTTAAATAATCTCATAAATTTCCTCCTGTCAAAAGCTGTAAAACAATCCCCGCTCCATAGGATATGGTATTGAAAACAGCCGAATATATAAAAGGTCTTTTAATCTCGTATCCTTCTCTTTTATTAAACAAAAAATAGATCAAACCTTCAATAGCCATCACACAAATTTCAGGCAAAATTTCCAAAGGAAACCCTATACCAAAAAACCAGGTCAAAAAGACGATGGCCGGATTGGTCAGAATATTGACAAGCGCCACTATTAATAGGCTCTTTCCCCTTATCCTTAAAGAATAAGCAAGCCCTATCTCGATAAACAGAGTAAGAAGAAGCGATATACCGAACATTTTAAGATAAAAATCTGCCAAAGCCTTTAATTTCCTTCCCTTTTACGTTTATCTTTAATCGCATCTCTTACGGTCAGAATCGATAAAAGGATCAAAGAGATCACACTTCCGGCGCACCCAAGTACCCCTCCGGAGACGGGAACCTTGGGCTCTAAATAGAAAATGTAGAATCCCACAAAAAGCCCGAAAGTAAGAAGCCCAAAGGAAAATCCGGGAAGGCGTGGCATTTTCTTTATCAGTATGTACAGTGTTACGGGCATAGTCATATTAAAGAAAAAAAGCGAGAGAATGCCGCATACGGGTATCTCCGAAAAGATATAGAAAACGGACGCCGCCGTAAGGGAAATAACTACTGCTTTAAGCTCTCCTATCTTCGCGGCCAAAAAACCTCCCGCGGCTTTTCCGAAGGCAACCGCCAAAGTCGCCGTAAAAGCAAGGGCCAAACTGCTTTTCCATGAAAATCCCACGCTCTGGCCTATGAAAGACCTAAGTACAACAACGACGAAGCAGATAAACGCGGAAAGGATCAGGTCTTTCAAAGAATCCTTAAATCTGTCCTCTTTTGCAGGAGGCTTTTCAAGGAAGATAAAATGCTTTTCCTCGTAATAAAGCCGCAAGAACCCCGCAAGCACAAGGGCAAGGGTAAGAAAGATAAATGCATTTCTTATATATACTCCGAGAGTCGAAAAAGCGGAAAGCTCTTTTCCAAGAAAGATTCCTATAGCTCCCGGGGCAACAAAGACGCCGAGTCCCGCTCCTTTAAGCTTTCTCTCATCATCCTCTTTGATAGAGGTAAGGCCGCCTCCTATATGGAAAAGAGCGTTTCCGACTCCAAGAGCCGGGAAGCCGAAAGCCATACCCAAAATAGTAAAAAGCACTCCTAACAGGGTAACACCCCAATAAAAGCGCTTAATTACAAGCCTTCCCGAAAGCTTAGAACATACCGCATCGCAAAGGGCACCAAAAGGCATCTGCAGCGCAAAGGCAAACAGATTGTAAAAAAGGTAAGCCTCCGCGCCGCGCTCAGCGTACTTTCCAAACATTGAAAAGGCACATATTCCGTCTATTAATAAATGAAGTATCGCATTAATTACAAGCATAATTTATAAAAACTTGTTGGATTTAACCATTCTCACAAATTCCGCGTTGTTTCTTGTCTTGGCAAAAAGATCGAGAATTCGGTCCGTAGCTTCATCGGGCTTAAGTCCGTTAAGAGCCTTTCTCATAACGTTGATAGCCTCGAGCTCGTCTGTCTCAAGGAGGAGATCCTCTCTTCTTGTTCCGGACTTGGCAAGGTCGATGGCAGGGAAGATTCTTCTCTCGGAAAGCTTTCTGTCGAGAACGATTTCCATATTACCGGTACCCTTGAATTCCTCATATACAACGTCGTCCATCTTAGAGCCTGTCTCAACAAGAGCGGTAGCAAGTACGGTAAGGCTTCCGCCTTCACGCATATTTCTTGCGGCACCGAAGAATCTCTTGGGCATGTGTAACGCCGCAGGATCGAGACCGCCGGAAAGAGTACGTCCGCTGGGAGGAATAACCTGGTTGTAAGCTCTTGTAAGTCTTGTAATAGAGTCGAGAAGGATTACAACATCTTCCTTTTGCTCAACAAGGCGTCTTGCACGCTCTATAACCATCTCGGCAACTCTGATATGATGCTCGGGCTGCTCATCGAAGGTAGAGTAGATAACTTCAACGTTCTTGCCGATAATAGCCTCTTTGATATCTGTAACTTCCTCGGGACGCTCGTCGATAAGAAGGATGATCATATGGGTCTCGGGATCGTTTTTAAGCATTGAATGTGCAATTTCCTTAAGGAGGGTTGTCTTACCTGCCTTAGGAGGAGATACGATCATACCACGCTGTCCGTATCCTACGGGGCTTACAAGGTCCATAGCGCGCATCGCGATCTTGCATCCGGGAGTTTCAAGCTTAATCCTCTTATCGGGGAAAATAGGAGTAAGGTTCTCAAAAGATACTCTTTTTAAGGTCTCCTTTGCGGGACGTCCGTTTACTCTCTCAAGGAAAGAAAGGGGACTGAATTTTTCCTTTTCACCCTTTGCTCTCTTGATGCCGGTAAGGATATCACCCGTTCTAAGTCTGAAGCCGCGGATCTGCTGGGGAGAAACATATACGTCGTTGTCTCCGGGAAGATAGTTGGCGCTTCTGATAAATCCGAAGCCGTCTGACATAACTTCCAGGATACCCTCAACAAGAGTATCTCCGTCCTGGGGGATATAGGTGTCAAGACTTATAGGTGCTCTTGCGGGAGCAGGCTCTCCTTCAGGCTTTTGCTCAGCGGGTCTGCCTTCAGATCTTCCTTCCTGTCTCTGCTCTCCGTACTTTTCATCGGAGCTCTCGGCTACGGAAGACCTGTCCTCTTTTGATTCCTCAAAGGAAGTCCTCTTTACCGGTCTGTCTCCGGACTTGTCCTTATTGGTAATTACACTGACGCGGGTAGCTTTTCCGGCAATTTTTCTTGCCTTTGCGCTCTCTCTTGCCGCCTCTTCCTTGCGCTTTTCGTCAACTTCTATAAGAAGGTCCACAAGCTCTTCCTTCTTAAGTCCTGTAATTCCCTTAACTCCGCCGGCCTTCGCAAGTGCCTTTAATTCTGTTAATGGTAATGATAATAGTTTTTCTCTCATGTTGCCTCTTTCAATAAAAATATATAGTCATCGGATTACAAAAAAAATGCAAAACAAAAACAGTGCCTAAACATTAAATCTTTGAATTGGGATTAATACTTTGACTAAAGTTAAATGAAATTGCGGAAATCTCAATAAAAAAGATTTCCGCTAACCTTTGCTCCTGCAATAATAACTATTGCAACTTGACTAGCGAGAGGGGGATTCGAACCCTCGACACCGCGGGTATGAACCGCGTGCTCTAGCCAACTGAGCTATCTCGCCGTGGAGCCTATAGGGCTCGAACCTATGACCCTCTGCTTGTAAGGCAGATGCTCTCCCAGCTGAGCTAAGACTCCCTATCGACATAGCGTCGACTCAATGAATATTACTACATGAAATCGAGCTTGTCAACAAAAATATTTAATGATCTGAAAGAAAATCCATAGATCATAAGCAGGGGAAGAGGGGATCGAACCCCCGTTAACGGTTTTGGAGACCGCCGCACTACCGCTGTACTATTCCCCTATTTGGTTTAAAACCAAAACGTCGGTCACTGTCATTCGCAGCAACCGACGTTTAATATAACATAACTTACGTAATAAAGCAAGAAGAAATTACAGGTTTGCTTAAATTGTTTTATTACGCTTTTTAATAAAACTTCTACCACACTCTAAATAACGCGCGCAACTCATTTAACAAACTTTATCTATTGCGTCGGTTACGTTAGATACACCTATTACCTCTATTCCTTCTACCTTTTTGCATTCCGCAGCGCACGAAGCCGGTACAATGCACAGCTCAAATCCAAGCTTTGCGGCCTCAGTAACTCGCTGCTTTGCCATAGAAACGCTCCTTACCTCGCCTGAAAGACCTACCTCGCCAAAAGCGATAAGCTTAGGGCTGATAGCTTTATTTCTGAAGCTGGAGACAACTGCGAGAACAATTCCAAGATCAATAGCGGGCTCGGAGATTCTCATACCGCCCGTGATATTTACATATGCATCGCAGTCCCCCATTTTAAGACCGCACCTTTTCTCAAGGACAGCCATAAGGAGATTGACTCTGTTGTAATCGCACCCCCCTGCCTGGCGCCTCGGCATACCGAAATTGGTCCGGCAAACAAGAGCCTGTATCTCGAAAAGCAGAGGTCTTGTCCCCTCCATAGAGCAGGTAACGACGCTGCCGGAAGCGTCCTCGGGGCGACCGTCAAGCATATACTCGGAAGGGTTCTTTACTTCAGTAAGGCCCTCTCTGTGCATCTCAAATACGCCGATCTCGTCCGTAGAGCCGAAACGGTTTTTAACTCCCCTGAGCACTCTGTACATAGCGTGTCTTTCGCCCTCAAAATAAAGAACGGTGTCCACCATATGTTCAAGGACTCTTGGACCCGCTACAGCTCCGTCCTTTGTTACATGTCCGACTATAAAGATTGAGATGCCCATTCCCTTAGCCAGCTGTAATAAAACAGCGGTAGTTTCTCTTACCTGACTTACAGAGCCCGGCGCCGAGCTGATGCTCTCGCTGTACATAGTCTGAATCGAGTCGATTACAACAACAGAGGGTTTGTTCTTGCTGATCGTATCGGAGATAAGATCAAGATCCGTCTCGCAAAGAAGGGACATATCGTCTCCGAAAGCCCCGATCCGGTCAGCCCGCAGCTTTATCTGGATCTTTGACTCCTCGCCGGATACATAAAGCACGCTTATCCCTTTAGAAGACAGCTTATGGCAAACCTGTAAAAGAAGGGTTGATTTTCCTATTCCGGGGTCGCCGCCTACAAGAGTCAGGCTTCCGGGAACAATACCGCCTCCGAGGACCCTGTCAAGTTCCTCTATACCGGTCTCCAGGCGGTCATTTTCCCGTACCGAAACCTCCGAGAGCTTAACAACCTCAGAAGCAAGTGCGCTCTTTTTACCTGCCGTACTCTTGGCAGTCTGTTTTGAAATATTCTCTTCTGTAAAGGTATTCCAGCTTTTACAGGCAGGGCACTGGCCCATCCACTTGGAGGATTCATACCCGCACTCGCTGCAGAAAAATACCGTTGTCATTTTCTTAGGCATATCGCACCTCAAAATCAATCTATAAGACAAAATACGCACCCGGCTGCAAAAACCGGGTGCGATGATGATAAATCCTTTAGGCCTTAACGACCTTAACTGCTACTGCATCAGCATTTTGCGTTTCAACGCTGATGGAAAGCTTTCCGCCGAGTCCTGTCTGAACCGCCCCCGTGCTTACGCCACCGACAAAGACCTCGTATACTGTGTCCTCTTCGAGTCCGAGAGTGATCTGTGCATCTTTGGAAGCTTCAACGGTAAACTCAACTCCGTTTTCAGTCTCCTTGAAACCGTTTACCGCGGTTCCGGGTACAGATTCATAAAGGAACAGTCCATTCTTTTCCAGCTTGGTAATCTCGGCAAAGGTTTTTACTTTAAGGAGGTCGCCTTCAAAAGGGAAATCCTCTACCTTAGACTTCTTTGCCAGTTCGTAATTACCGAAGCTGATGCTGCCATCCGCTTCCTTACGAATTAATTCACTAACAACAGCCATTATATTTTCCTCCGATAAAAATGCCTGGGGGAACACCCCTGCTACATGTTTATTTTACTTCGTAAACCACTCATAAGTAAATAGATTTTATTAACTTTTAACAGTAAAAGTAACTTTACCGTCCTTAACACCTACAGTTACTTTATCTCCGGGTTTTACACGCTTTGAAAGGATCTCTTCCGCAAGTGCATCCTCTACTTCAGACTGTATTCCCCGGCGAAGAGGTCTTGCTCCCATCTTCTTATCTGCAAATTTTTTAACGATGTGCTCTTTAAGATTTGCGGTAAAGCTGAGTTTAATGTTCATTTGCGCCTCGCAGCGCTTTTTAAGCTCATTTGTAAGAAGGTTTACGATGGACTTCATATCCTCGTCCGTAAGCTGATGGAACACAAGGATATCATCGATACGGTTTATAAATTCGGGTTTGAAGGATCTCTTAACCTCCTCCATAACGGCGGATTTCATCTTGTCGTAATCTTTCTTCTCGCTCTTTTCGGTGGCAAATCCAAGGTTCTTGGGATCGACTATCCTTTGAGCTCCGGCATTGGAGGTCATAATAAGGATCGTATTCTTGAAGGAAACCTTGCGTCCCTTAGAATCCGTAATATGTCCTTCGTCAAGAACCTGTAAAAGGATATTGAAAACATCGGGATGTGCCTTCTCAATCTCATCAAAGAGTACAACAGAGTAAGGGTTCTTCCGGATCTTGTCCGTAAGCTGGCCACCCTCTTCAAATCCTACATATCCCGGAGGGGATCCGATCATTTTAGAAACGCTGTGTCCTTCCATATACTCGGACATATCGACTCTGATGATGGCATCCTCCGAACCGAACATTGCCTCTGCAAGTGCCTTTGAAAGCTCGGTCTTACCGACACCTGTAGGTCCTAAGAACAGGAATGATCCGATAGGACGGTTAGGCGACTTAAGCCCTACTCTTCCGCGTCTCATCGCCTTTGAAATGGATTCAACGGCTTCATTTTGACCTATAACGCGCTTGTGCAGTATCGACTCGAGCTTAAGGAGTCTTTCGGACTCTTTTTCAGCAAGCTTTGTAACGGGAATCTTTGTCCACTTTGCGACAACTCCCGCTATATCTTCCTCATCGATTGAGAAGCTGTATTCCTCATCCTCATTCTGTACCTTATTGACCATCTTCTCATATTTTTTGAGAAGTTCATCCTGCTTAACCTTAAGCTCATGGGCCTGCATAAAGGCTTCCATACGGATAGAGAGCTCTATCTGTCTGTCAAGCTTTTGGATCTTGTCGGAAAGCTCTCTTAATTTATCGGGCTTTTCCAGGCTGCGGAGTCTCGCTCCCGCTGCAGCCTCGTCGATAAGATCAATGGCCTTGTCAGGCAGGTTACGATCATTGATATATCTGGCCGAGAGTCTTACCGCCGCCTCTACAGCAGACTGGGTTATCTGGACATGGTGGTGCTCTTCATACTTAACCTTGATACCCTCGAGTATCCTGATAGCCTCTTCCTGCGTGGGTTCTTCTACTGTAACGGGCTGGAAGCGGCGCTCTAATGCCGCGTCCTTCTCGATGTATTTTCTGTACTCAGAGATGGTCGTAGCCCCGATAAGCTGAAGTTCACCCCTTGCAAGAGAAGGCTTCATGATATTGGAGGCATCGATAGCACCCTCCGCTCCTCCGGCTCCGATGAGAGTATGGAGCTCGTCAAGGAAGAGGATAACGTTTCCATCCTCGGTGACTTCTCTGATAACACGCTTAATACGCTCCTCAAACTCACCTCTGTATTTACTTCCGGCTACCATACCTGAAAGGTCTAGTGTAAGGAGCCTTTTGTTTCTGACGGTCTGGGGCACATCTCCGGAAACGATCCTTTGGGCAAGGCCTTCGACCACAGCAGTCTTACCTACGCCGGGCTCTCCGATAAGGCAGGGATTGTTCTTTGTTCTACGGCTGAGGATCTGGATAACACGGCTTATTTCGTCGCTTCGTCCGATCACGGGATCAAGCTTTCCCTCCGCCGCAAGAGCAGTAAGGTCGCGGCTGTACTGGGATAGCATGGAAGGCTTGCCTTTCCCGCCTTTTCCGCCTAAATCTTCCTTAACGTAGGCGGGATCCTGTCCTATTGCCACAAGTGTATCGGTATAGATTTTCTGTATATTGATACCCGGAGCGATAAGAAGCCTTACGGCAACATTCTCACCCTCTTTGATAATGGCAAGGAGCAGATGCTCTGTTCCAATCTCCTTTTGGCCAAATCGCTCTGCCAGCTTTTGAGCTTCTTCTAAAATAAGCTCGGCTCTCGGAGAATATAATCCCTTTTCTCTGATAACGACGTTTTTATCAAAGGAGATCATATCCTTTATCATTTCGTTAAACTTTTCCGGCTCTACTCCGTTGTCGCGGAGAACTTTACCGGCAACGCTGGTCTCGTCGGCAAGAAGGCCGGCAAGGATATGTTCAGAACCTATATAGCCCTGATGAAATGAGCGAGCGCATCTGGCCGCTTCTTTAAGCGCTGCCTGCGCTTTCTCAGTATACTTACGCTGCAATCTTTTATTCCTCCTGTAGACTATAATCTGTATTTATCGTAAATCTCGTCGAGCATTTTGTGTAGCTCTTCTCGGGAAATATTCCTGCACACCGCTTCAAGTACGATGGGTGCAAGTACTTCTCTGATCTGAGACAGGTGTTCCTCACGGGTTTCATCTATGGCGATAACAGCACCCTTGCGCCTGTCAACTTTAACATATCCCTCTTGCCTAAGAAGCGAATACGCCTTGTTGACTGTATGCATATTGATACCGATCTCATCCGCCAAGGCTCTTACGCTTGGAAGCGCATCGCCCTCTCTGTATGTATTTGTAGCTATTCCGAGAATAATCTGATTTCTAAGCTGAAGATAAATAGCTTCATCACTGTTAAAATCTATCTCTATAAGCATTTACATCACACCCCATACTTTTTCCGGACAGCAGCCGCTGCCGGAAAGGAAAAACAAGCCTCTGTTATACAAATGTTATAACAGAGGCTCGTAACTGTCAATTTATATGGGGCAAATTTTATTATCTTTTAAGAGATTATTCACCCTTGTTGTTTAAAAAGCCATAATCGAAATCATCATCGTCTGCGGGATTCTTTCTGACAGGCTCCTGGGCAGGTCTCTGAACGGGTCTTCCCTGAACAGGTCTTGCTCCTTCAGGTCTGGGTCCTACAGGTCTGGCTCCCTGAGGCGCTCCGGTTGGTCTACCCTGGGGTGCTCCTGCGGGTCTTCCGTTAGGTCCGGGCATAGGTCTTGCTCCGGCAGGTCTTCCTCCCTGAGGTGCTCCGGTTGGTCTACCCTGGGGCGCTCCGGCGGGTCTTCCGTTAGGTCCGGGCATAGGTCTTGCTCCGGCAGGTCTGCTTCCCTGGGGTGCTCCGGCAGGTCTTCCGTTAGGTCCGGGCATAGGTCTTGCTCCGGTTGGTCTACCCTGAGGTGCTCCGGCAGGTCTTGACTGGCTCTGTCCGGCAGGTCTTCCTGTTGCAAGGCGCTGTCTTCTCTGCTTTTCAGCGTCTGCAAATGCAGCTCTGTCACCGGACTCGCGAGCCTTCATAAAGAAGTATACGCATCCTCCGACACCTGCGATTGCAAGAATGATAAAGATGATAAGCCATATTCTAATCGAAGAGGCCTGTTTCTTATATTTCTCAGCGCTTGCTTTGTATGTATCAAGACTTGAGAAAAGTTCGGTAAGATTGTACTTTGAAGCGGTTCCTTCACTAAAGGTTCCGTTGTAGTCCATAAGGTACCAATCCTCACCCTCAAGTTCGGTATCAAAGTCCTTTGTTTCCTCAACAACAGGTTCTTCCTCAACAACCTCTGCGGGCTCCTCGGAAGGGGTCTCGGTAACAAGATCGGTAAGTTCTCCACTGGGAGTGATGAAATCGCTTCTGCAGAAACCTACAACCTCTTTACCCTCACCATTGGTGAACTTAAGGTAATACCACTCTCTTCCGTCGGTTCCGTTCTTAACACCGGTAATCGTAACGGCAGTTCCGTTTGAAAGGCTGTCGATGATGGTGCTGGATGTAGATGCATCCTGGCGGACTCTTACGTTTTGATCGTAGGTAACAGATCCGGTAATAGGATTAACAAGTCTGATGTTGGGGTCGCCTGCGGTAACATTTCCGTCGGCTCCCACAGTACCGGGAGTAGATCCGTCAGTAACTGTAGCAAGGTCGCTTCTAACATATCCGTTTGCTCCGGATGATGTTGTTATCTGGTACCAGATGTTTCCGTCGGCACCGGTAAGCTGACCGTTAATTGTAATAGAATCGTCCTTTGCAAGGGAAACAACGATCTCGCTGTTTGTACTTGCGTCCTGGCGTACGCGGGTTCCATCCTTTAAGATCTTACCCGAGCTTGCCGCGAAACTGCTTGTTGATAACGCGATAACTGCGACAACTACAGCAGCTGTGGTAACAATACCCGCGAAAAGGCTCTTCTTATCGGAGTATATTTTTCTAGCATTCATTTTATTTGACCTCCCACAAAAAACCACATAATGTAGACATCGTAACTATAATATCATACAAAATACTGATTATCCAGTAATTTACGCGATTATTTGTTTAAGAATTATTAAAAAGATTAAAAAGTTTTAAATGGGAGCTTTAAGCCTCATCAATAGCTTTACCTATATCATGGCGCATATACTTATTCTCGAAGTTAACCCACTCGGTAGCTTCGTAAGCCTTTGCTCTTGCTTCCTTTAAGGTATCTCCGGTAGCGGTAACGCCAAGTACTCTTCCGCCGTTTGTAACGATGCGTCCGGCCTCGTCGAACTTTGTTCCCGAGTGGAAGCAGTAATAGTCTTCTTTGCCTTCGAACTTTTCAAGTCCGGAAATAGGAAATCCCTTTTCGTATTTTACCGGATATCCGTCACTGGCAAGGATTACGCAAACCGTAGCCTTATCTTCAAACTGAAGATCAATGGTATCAAGCTTTCCGTCGATACAAGCTTCCATAACATCCAGAATATCGTTCTTAAGTCTGGGAAGTACCACCTGTGCTTCGGGGTCTCCGAATCTTGCATTGTACTCGAGGACTCTGGGTCCCTTTGGAGTAAGCATGAGTCCGAAGAAGATCACTCCCTTAAAAGGTCTTCCCTCAGCCTTCATAGCGTCTACGGTAGGCTGGAAGATATACTTTTTGCAGAAATCGTCGACTTCCTTTGTATAGAAGGGAGTAGGGGAGAAGTTGCCCATTCCGCCTGTGTTAAGGCCCTGATCTCCGTCCTTTGCGCGCTTATGGTCCTGAGCGGAGGACATGATCTTTACGATGTTTCCGTCAACAAATGAAAGAACGCTGACTTCGCGTCCGGTCATAAACTCTTCGATGACCATACGGTTTCCGGCCGAGCCGAACTTTTTATCCTGCATGATCTCTTTAACGCCGTCAAGTGCTTCCTCAAGGGTATTGCAGATAAGCACGCCCTTACCGAGAGCTAGACCGTCAGCTTTAAGTACGATAGGGAACTCTGCCTTTGTCTTTAAATACTCGATAGCTTTGTCTGCATCATCAAAATTCTCGTATGCCGCTGTGGGAATATTGTACTTTTTCATAAGATCCTTTGAAAAAGCCTTGCTTCCTTCAAGGATTGCAGCGTTTTTCTTAGGTCCAAAGGCTCTGATGCCTGCTGCCTCAAGTTCATCCACAAGACCGCCCACAAGAGGATCATCCATTCCTACGATTACAAGGTCTATAGCCTTTTCCTTTGAGAAGGCAACAATCTTGTCAAATTCCATAGCTCCGATAGGAACACACTCGGCGATACTTGCGATTCCGGCATTTCCCGGCGCACAGTAGATTTTATCGGCTCTCTTACTCTTTGCAACGCTTGTTGCGATGGCATGCTCACGGCCGCCGCTTCCAACAATAAGTATTTTCATGTTGTTTCTCCCTTGATAGATATAGGTTACTCACCATAGGTAACAATATCAGCAAACCCGTCTTTAGTCAATATTTTTGACACCCCAACTCCGTCCCCCTGTGTCAAAAAAATGACCCCCCACCCCCGTCCCCGGGTGTCAAAAAAATGAACCCCCATCTACGTCCCGGGGGTTCATTTTTAGGTTTATGATTTATTTGTCTTTCTTAGTAACCTTTGATTTCTTTTGGTTGCCCTTGATGATACCGAAGGTTGTTCCACCGGCTACAGCAGCGGCAACTACTGCCCACCACCAATTCCAACCTTTCTTGGTTCTTACGGTGTCGATGCCCTCAGCAAGAGCAGACTTCTCATCACCGATATTCTCGGTCTTGGTATCAGTAAGTCCCTCTGCAAGAGCTGACTGCTCGTTTTCGATAGTCTCAGTATTGTCGGTATTATCACCGTCAGCATTTGCTTCTGCGGCATCTGCTTCATTATTTGCTGCTGCGCCTGCGTTACCTGCTGCATTTACATTTCCGGCTCCTGCATTACCTGCAGCTGCGTTTCCTGCTGCGTTGCCAGCGCCTGCGTTGCCTGCATCACCCACAGCAACGTTTGTTACTGCAGCGGGAATGGTCTGAGCAGCGGGAGCTACTGTATCAGCAATAGCGGCTGTTCTCTCAAGCTCTCTTATTGCTTCAACCTTTGCGTTGTACTCATTGGTAACCTCGGTAAGCTTAGCCTTAAGATTATCTCTGTCAGTCTGTGCAACAAGGAGAACCTTTTTAGCAGCCTCAAGGCTTGCAGTCCACTTATTGATGGTCTTGACATCAGCCTTTGTGAGCTCAAGCTCATTTAATTTTGTTTTTAATGACTCAACTTCTGTCTGAGCTGCACTGATCTTTTCCTCAGCCTCGCCGATCTTTGAAAGAAGTTCGGTGTACTTCGAAGCCTCACCACTTGCTTCAGCAACAAGTCTGCGGAACTCATCATTCTTTGAATTATCAACCGCTACATAGGGGTTACTGCTATCGCCCTGGGCTCCGTCAGTCTTGTAACGATTCTGCTTATTATCCTGGTCATACTCAGCAAATAAGATGTTTCCTGTGTACCAGTTATCATTTCTGTACTCAAAGTGTGAGGTCTCGGAAGCCTGATTCCAAGTAGTTGTAGAGATTGTCTGTGCCTTTTCAACAGACGCGCTCTTAAGGATGTAGGGAAGGGCTTTGTAACCGTAGGTTGTGTAGTTTTGGGTTACTGCAGTTGCGTTATCCTTATTGTAGTTAAATACAAGGTGCTCATCATTTACTCCGGCAGCTTCAAGTGCAGCCTGTACAGCTTCATCGGTTATAGCATCCTTTGTAGATCCATTAATGGTAACATCCTTTGATGCATCATCGAGGTAATAGTATACGGTGTAATTGTCAATTCCATCGCCAAGAACAGTAAATCCGACATAATGCTTGCCGTCTTCGGAAAGAGAAAGCTTATTATCTTTTATATCTTTCTCTGTAACTCCTCTTGCAAAAAGCCAGTCCTTCGTAACTGTCTTTGTTGAGAGCTTAACTACATTTGCGGTAAGAGTTCCGGAAGCTTCCAAGCCGTATTTACCATATGTGGTTTTATCTTCATCGATTTCGCCGATTATATCGTATTCTCTCTGCCAAATCTTAGATAAATCACCAAAATCGTAGTTTGCTTTTAATTCTCCCGTATAGTAAATCCACTTTAAACCATAATCAATCTCATTAGTTCTCTCAATAGTTCTCGTCTCAGTAAACTTATGGCTTCCGTAGTTTACGTTTACAGTAAATCCGGTTGTCTCAACGTTGTCGGTCTTTGAAGTCTTAACGGTTTCATATACTGCTTCGTAATCAGCATCTTCGTATTTCTTGCCGTACTCGAATGTAAAGTCTCCTGCAACGATGCTCTTGCCTTCTGTAAGTTTACCAACTTTATCCATAATATCAGCGATGAACTGTGCCTTTACAGAAGCTTCGTCTCTGCTTGAATTTTCCTGCGGAGCAAGGCTCTTTCCGGTGTATGCGGTAGTTGTAACATCAGCAGTTACAGTCTTAACAAGCTGAGGCTGATTGTTCTCGTCAAGTGCATATGAGTATGAAACGGACTCTTTTCCGATCTCTACGGTAGTACCAACTCCGCTTTTATCTCTCGTATTACTCTCGGTAACCTTTGTATCGGTTTCTCCGGTCGCATCTGAGAGAATATACTTTGAGTACTCGTTCTCGCCGCTCTTAACGATAGCGTATCCTTCTCCAACGATGATATTATTTTCAGCCGCATTAAGCTGTGCAAGTTCTGCCTCGGTAAGATCATGCTTATCAAGAACGATGTGCTCAACGCTTTCAAAGATAACTAATCCGCCGGCTCTTTCTTTGTTTTCATCGACTCCCTTGAAGTTAAATCTCTTAGTTACCAGTTCTTTCTTTTCGGGAGTAACGACATTTCCCTCTTCGTCTACAACAGCGGGAGTAGTTACTTCGTAAGTAACCTCGCAGTGGTTTAGTGCACTTCCCGTCTGAACTGTAACATTGTTATTCTCATATGTATAGTTTGTGTCGTTACCGAATATATTCCACTTAGTGCTTACGAATTTATACTGCTCGGGCTGACCTTCTTTGTTAAGACTGGGAACATAGTAAAACTCGAGGATAGCAGGAAGGAGAGCAGCGCAGTTATTCCAATAACCGGCAATGTTCGAGCCCGGTTTAAACCTGTTCTCGATTGCAGCTTCAAGCGCAGCAATGTAAGCAAATCCTTTTTCGTTGTAGCTGCTCTGAGCTGCCTCAGCATTTGTTTTAAGAGTTGCTGCCTCTTTAGCAAGGCGCTCAAGTTCCTCTTCTGCGGCTGCTGTATCGGATGCAGCAGTTGCCTTCAAGCTGTCAAGATTATCCTGAGCTGTCTTAAGATTTGCGCATGCAGTATCGTACAGACCTACTGCAGTATCATATTTTTTCTTCTCAGCTTTGAACTCAGACTCAATCTTTTCAAAGTCTTCAGTTAACGTTTTAACGTCAGAGTCTGCTGCAGTTACAGCATCTCCGGCATTTTTCATAGCTTCGTCGGCATCTTCAACGGTTTCAGCATTTGATATATTCTCTCTTTCGGTGTCGAGGGTCTTATCGGCTTCATCAATCTTCTCGCCTACGGTCTTTTCGCCTTCGGTCTTGTTTTCTTCATTCATGTTAAGAAGATTTTCCGCCTTTTCTACAATGCCTTCTGCCTTTTCTTCAGCCTTATTTGCAATCTCTGCCTGGCTGTTTGCGATATCCGCATAAGTATCGGCATCTTGGGAATTACTGATCATTCCGTTAGTTCCGCTAATTGCTTCTTTTATATCAGAAGCAATCTCTTTAAGATCTGCTTTTTCATTTTCATCTTTATTGTCAGGAGCGGGAGTCTCCGAAGAAGCAGTTTCTTTATTAACTGCCACAGGAAGAGTTTCGTCGTTAGCTGCATTTACTGCCGTGTCGTACGCATCTACTGCAGCCTCTACGGAAGGCTTAACACCGACATCCTTTAACTCATTATCAACAACCTTTTTATCCTCAACAACTTTACCCATATTCTCAAGGGTCTCGGTAAGAGCTGATTTTGTTACTGCAGCATTTTCCTGCGTAACAGGTTCCTTTGTCTCAGGCTCGGTGCCTTCGTTTGCGGCAAAAGCCGAAAGATTCATGGAACTCGTAGCCATTACAGCTGAGATTCCGATTGTCATCGCTTTAATGATGTTTTTGTTGATAAGCTTGCTCATCTTTTCTCTCCTTTTGATGAATATCTACTTTTATTTTTACTCAAATGTCTTTTTCATTATTGCCACAATAGAATATACTCGTACCCTTCGGTTATTTCAATCGTCTTGGGACAAACAGCGTTTTTTAGTGATGAACGGAAAAAACCAAAAATCCCCCCATCTATGTCCCCGCTTATGCCATAAAAGAATAAGCGCAGCAAATGCTGCGCTTAAAAAAATGATATAAGATTCGTACCTGGCGGTATGCAAAGCGGGATTCAAAAGAGTTACAAACGTCGAAACTTTCATGATCATGCTGAGAAAATAGACTAAAGATAAAAGAAAAAGTGCAAACCTTAGCCTGCACTTTGAATAATCGGATGTTTAAGATTCAAAAAGAATTTGCTCCGACTGATTGCAACTGGCTGACATTTTGAAGTCCCTATAGCTTTGCGTCACAGGCTTTCGCCTGCTTTGCCAAGTATTATCTTTTCCAAACGTTAGTAATATAAACCCGGGTGTAACCCCCAAGTCAAGAACTTTTTTCATTTTTTGCCTAAAACCTATTGCGGCCTTCATCTTAGGCACAGTTTTTCCTCTTCCTAAGGCACAAAGTAGCTTCTGATGCGGCTTTTTCGGGATTATTTCAAGTAATTCAAGCCGCATATGGCGGAAAAAAGTGAGATTTTGTGCCTAAGATGCGCCGCAGACTCCGTCTTAGGCACAGCTTTGGCACAGAAGCAAAAACAGCGTAGCTTTGATAGCTACGCTGTAAAAATGACACAGCAACCCCGTCCCCCTGGGTCATTATGAACCCCCAACCCCGTCCCCGGGGGTCAAAAAGCAGATATGACTTTGGTGCCGCTTACTTTAATGCGGCCGTTGGCGATGTCATCGATGGCCTTGGGGAGGATGACCCACTCAGCCTGCTCCATGACGCGCCTTTGCAGTACTTCTGGTGTATCTCCTTCCTCCACTGCAACGGGCTTTTGGGCGATGATGGGGCCTTCGTCCATGCCTACGTTTACAAAGTGCACCGTGGCTCCGGTAACCTTAACGCCTCTCTCAAGAGCCTTTTCATGAACTTTAAGTCCGTAGTATCCAACTCCGCAAAATGAAGGGATGAGCGAAGGGTGGATATTTACGATCCTGTTGGAGTATTCCTTAACGAACTCCTCAGGAATCCTTACAAGGAATCCCGCAAGTACAACAAGATCGGGATCAAGTTCCTTTACCTTGTCTAAAAAGGCCTTGTTGAATTCGCTTCTTTCGGAATACTCCTTTGGAGAGAGGACGAAAGCAGGGATTCCTGCCTTCTCGGCTCTTTCTAAGCTCTTAACTCCGTAATTGTTGGAGATGACCCCGATTATTTCGGTATTTGTAATCCTTCCGTCGGCAACAGAATCAATGATCGCCTGAAGATTGGTTCCTCCGCCGGATACGCAAACAACTACTTTTAGCATATATCAACACCCTTTTCACCGGCTACGGTCTTACCAACTACATAAGCCTTCTGACCTGCTGCCTTAATTGCTTCCATAGTCTTTTGGGCATCTGCGGGATCAACTGCAAGTACCATTCCGAGACCCATATTGTAGGTATTGTACATCATATGGTCCTCAACCTGGCCCTTCTTTTGCATAAGCTTAAAGATCGCCGGAACTTCGTAGCTGTCTTTCTCTACCTGCGCGCGTACGCCTTCAGGAAGCATTCTGGGGATATTCTCATAGAATCCGCCGCCTGTGATGTGGCTGCATCCCTTAACCTTAACGCCTGCGTCCTTGATAGCTTTCATAGCCTTAACGTAGATGATGGTAGGAGCAAGAAGAGCTTCGCCGAGAGTTGTTCCCAGCTCGTCATAATAGTTATCAAGGCTCTCCTTTGTCATATCAAAGATCTTTCTTACAAGAGAGAAGCCGTTTGAGTGAACACCGCTTGATGCGATTCCGATAAGAGTATCGCCGGGCTTGATATTCTCGCCGGTAATAAGGTCCTTTTTATCAACTACGCCAACTGAAAATCCCGCTACATCGTACTCATCCTCAGGCATAAGTCCGGGATGCTCTGCGGTCTCGCCGCCGATAAGTGCGCAGCCTGACTGCTTGCAGCCTTCCGCAACGCCCTTAACGATAGCTGCGATCTTTTCGGGATAGTTCTTGCCGCATGCGATGTAATCAAGGAAGAATAAAGGCTCACCGCCTGCGCAAGCAACATCGTTTACGCACATTGCAACAGCGTCGATTCCGATCGTGTCGTGCTTATCAAGTAAGAATGCAAGCTTGATCTTGGTTCCTACGCCGTCTGTTCCGGAGAGAAGAATGGGCTCTTCCATATCCTTGAAAGCGTTTGCGGAGAATGCTCCGGAGAAGCCTCCGATTCCGCCGAGTACTTCAGGGCGATTGGTTCCCTTAACATACTCCTTCATAAGTTCAACCGACTTGTAGCCGGCCTCGATGTCAACACCTGACTGTTTGTAATCTAATGCCATTACTTTTCTCCTCTTTATTTATTGAGATACTCTTTGTATCCGATTTCCTGTAACTTCTTGTCCTTTGCAACAACCTGATCTTTAAGTTTTGCTGAGTAGTCCTTAATCTTTTGTAAAAGAGCCTCATCGCTTGTTGCAAGGATCTTTGCAGCAAGAAGGCCCGCATTTGCGCCGCCGTTGATAGCTACGGTAGCAACAGGTATTCCCGAAGGCATCTGAACGATTGAATAAAGCGAATCCCTTCCTCCGAGTGATGTGGTGTGCATCGGGATTCCGATAACGGGCATAGGGAAGATTGCCGCGCACATTCCGGGAAGGTGTGCTGCCATTCCGGCGCCGGCGATTATCACCTTGAATCCTTTGCTCTCAGCGCTCTTTGCATACTCAAAGAACACATCGGGCTCTCTGTGCGCGCTGATGATGGTCATCTCATACTCGATGCCAAGCTCCTCTAAGATATCGGCAGCCTTTGCCATGATGGGCATATCTGAATCGCTGCCCATTACAATACCAACTTTTCCGCTCATTTGTAATGCCTCCGTAGTTTTTATATAAAAAGTATCTTTTGCTCAGTTGTTTAACAAATAATTAATCAAGCGCTTCGTTAAGCTTCTCGCTTCCGGGAACAACGAATCTTCCCTCTTTGATGATGTATGTTCTTTCGCCATCCTCGGATACAGCCACGATATCTCCCAGCTCATCGTAGGGAATTGTGATATCCGTATGGCAGTTAAAGTATGCCTTTGCAGGATCTGTATGTCGAAGCTCCGCAACCTCATTGGTTCGGGATACGATTTCCTTTTTATCAGGATTGTAAACCTTTATATCCTCAGCATGTGAATAGCAGGTATCGCCCACAGCAAAGTGCGGTCCGGTCTTCTCAGCGATAAGGATGGGAAGTTTTCCTTCTACCCCATACTTTCTCGCAACGGTGTACGCCGTAGTGTTGGTTCCGATAGCGAACTCACCAATGGGTAGAGTCTTATGTCTGAAAAGGATATTTTCGGAGATATAATCGTTATTCTCTTTTTCGGTCTTGTAGTTTGAGCAGGATGACTTGTCGATCATACCGTCCTTAAAATCAATCTCGAGGTTTCTGAACTCAAGTCCGTTAAGGAAAACGCGGCTTACATGTAGTTTTCCGTTTGTTCCCTTAAGCACGGGGGATGTGAAGACCTCTCCCACGGGGATATTTACGTCCGCTACGCAGTTTTCAAACTTGGTCTGCTTTAAAGGATCGTCCAGCTTCCAGACGTGAACTCTTAAATTCGTCTTGTTCTCGCCGCGTCCGGTTACTTCAACGTACTCCGCCTTATCAAGCACATCGATGATCTTTTGCTGAATGCCCTGGTAGAGCTTGTAGTCAAGAGTGTTTACCTTGATGATTTCCTCGAAGAACTTTGCGTAGCCTTCGAGACTCTTGTCAGGCAGGCATTCTCTGATCTCAGGAACAGGGAATGCGATGATGGTAAAGCTTCTCTCTTCCTCGATGATGTACTTTCTCTGGGTCTGCCCCAGCTTTGTGATGTACTCGACATAGAGCTTGTTTTGCTCATCGGACATATGGATCGCTTCTTTTTTGATAACGGGATCAAAGTCCTTTTCACCGAAGCTCTCAACAACGGCGGGTCCGGCATAGCCCTTTGCCTCTGTCTTGTATTTCTCGAAGGCAGTCTGAGTCGCCTCGAGATCTCTGTTTATAAAGTTTCTGTCAAAGTAAAGAGCACGGTCGTCCTTGTGGTCATAATTAAGCTGTCTGTTTACATCTCCGCCAAAAAGTCGGTTCCTCCTGATGAGTGGCTTAAGTCCCATCTTTTCGAGATTGTCCATAGCCTTCGCGATCATTCTCTCAAATCCGAGAGGATAGAGTACCTCAGCTCCGGTCTTGATGGAAAGATCCTTTCCGGTCATCTCAAATCCGATACGGTATCCTTCCGTATAGGTATCCGCCATAGTGGCGATGGTCTCTTCGGGGAGGCTCGCGATGAACTTAGCAGTCTCGATCTCATTCTCGCCTATATAGAAGCCGTACTTATAAAGGTATCTTACGTCGGAATAATCCTTGATATCCTTTACGATCTTCACATATCTGTCCGCTTCGGGGCTAACCATAGCTCTTATACGTTTTTCATTGGAAACATCGGCATAATCGCTGAAGTACCAATAAAGAGTATCCTTGACCTCGGCGCTCTCGGGGAGCTTGTACTGCCCGCCTTCTGCAGCCTCGTCCAGCGTACTCATAAATATTCCGTATACTTCAAGGAGAAGTTCAGCGCGCTTAACAAGCTCTTCCTGGTCCTCCTCGTAGGCATATCCGATGCTTCTTCTAAGCTCATAGTAAAGAGCGGAAAGCATACTGCCGAACTCTTCTCCGAGTTTGGAAACAGCATACTCGGGATTAGCGAAGCTTTGCGCATAATTCTTTTCCGTAACATCCTCGTAGAGCATCGCATTATGCTCGGCGAGCT
>CADATP010000023.1 GCA_902790935.1 uncultured Lachnospiraceae bacterium
GTAAAAATCTTTTTATGCTATGATCATACATAAAAAGGGGGGACCCGCTTATGGACGCCATTAAAACCACTAAACTAAGCATATATACTAATGCAGCTGGAAGCATTCCAGTCTTTCCAAAAACAAGCGCTACTGTTGAGATTCCAAGATAATGGAACACGTATAATCCAAAGCTTTTCTTGCTCATCCACTTTGTAAGTCCATTACTGAAGTCAAAGAACTTAGCAAAACCTGCTACCATAGCAAGTGAACCGAAATATGCAGAAGCTGCATAGAGAAGCGTCCTGTTAACTGGCTTATCTGCATAGTTTGCCATATCCTTCACAGCAAAGTAATAGATGCTAAATGCAATCGATATCACCACACCTATAATAACTGCTGGAATAGCAACCTTCTTTACTCTCTCTATTACTTCGTCATTTGAAAATACGTAGTAACCCAGCATAAAGAACACAAAGTAAAACGCGCATCTGTATACCGAAACGATAGGTGTGTTAAGTATCTGCCCCGCTCCCCATACCGGGAAAAAGAAAAGAGGGATCAGCCATAAGGGGGTACGCGCTCCAAGTTTTAAAAGCCTTCCCTTTTCTATCTTTATAAACAGAACAAGCAGTAAGCTGTATACCCAAAGCAAATGTACAAACCATAAAACTCCGCTTCCGGAGGCCACCATGATAAGATAGATTATCGGCTTGGGGACACCCGCTTCAGATAACCCCGAAAGACCTCCTCCAAGGCTCATACTGATATACCCCTGAAGGAACTGAAATACGAAGAGCCCTATAGTTGAAGGGACCAGAAGCTTTGTGGTTCTGCTTTTTATAAATTCTTTATTCGTATGCTTCTCCAGATACAGTCTTGCGCTGCATCCCGAAACCAGAAAAAGTACCGGCATAAACCAGGGATATACGAGATACTGATATATATCATACGGCTGCACAGACAGATCCGTAATTTTTCCGAGTCCCCCGAGCACTCCTTCGGCGTTATACATAAAAAAAACATGATATATAACTACCAAAACTACGGTTATCCATCTTATGTTGTCCAAATAATGTTTTCTCATATTTTTCCCACCTTTGCAAATATTTTTAACATTTCTTGCGTTTATAATAAATCTGAAAAAAAGGAAAGTCTACCAACTAATCCTTACATTTCCCGGCCCAATATGTTATTTATAATTGACCGCAAAACGGATATTTGATACGATTCCTTTTGCTTACGGCTCTTATTTTTGTGGCAAAAGGGGATGTTCTTGGACAAATATTAACCGTTGTTTTTTCTGTGTTTTATGGCTTCAGCCCTTACTTTTTTACGAAGCCCATACTACGCCCTTTTCTACGCAGCAAATGATATTGTCCTTATTGTTCTGTGGAGCCTTGCATCCGCAGAGAACATTTCATACATACCAATGGTTATATGCTTTAGCTGTTTTTTTATAAACGATCTGTATGGTTTTATAAATTGGCAAAGGATGAAAAAGAGGCAAACAAAGGAGTAAATCCATGTATGACACAGGGGGACGGGGTTGGGGGGTCATTTTTGGCCCCAACTCCGTCCCTCGGCGCTCTATCCCTGTAATTTTGCCACAACTTCGTTTATTACCTTGCCGTCTGCCTTCCCCTTAAGCTCTCCCATAACAGCCTTCATTATCTGGCCTTTGTTTCCGGTGGCAATGACATCAGCAAACTTTTCTTTAAGTATTGCCTCAACTTCTTCTGCCGAAAGCATCTTAGGCGCATACTCCTCAAAAACCTTAAGTCTGGCTTCGTATTCAGCTTTAAGTTCTGCTCTTGAATCAGGGCAGGTCTCTATCTGTTCCTTAACGCTCTTAATCTCTTTAAGGATTGCCTGATCCGTCATTTCATCGGGAATATTTTCACGGCATCCCGCATCTATCGCAAGTTTTTTCGCCGCGGATACAAGAGTAGAAATAGCATCCTTTCTCGCTTTATCATGATCCTTCATTGCCTGCATCATATCTTTTTGTAAAGTTGTAAACTGCATCTTTTTATCCTCCAAAATAATTTGCTCCCTTGATTATACCACAATATTCCGACAATGAACCCCCAACTCCGTCCCCCTGTGTCATCGAGACAGTTCTTTTAAGACAGTGACAGACATGATAACAACGGCTATCATAGAGACAATATCAGCTATAGGCGCTGAGAATAAAGCCCCCTTAACCCCAAAGAAAATCGGAAGGATTATTGCTAAGGGCACGCTGAGAGCAAAATCCCTTAAAAGAGATAATCCCATAGACATAACGGGTTTTCCGAGAGCCTGCAAGAAAACGCTGACAGCTTTTTGAATGCAGGTAAGGACAATCATCGACAGGAAAAGTCGAAAGGCCAAAACCGCAAACTCATTATACAGACCATCCTCACTTCCAAAAATTGCTGTAATCTGAAGCGGAAAGATTTCAAAAAGTAAAAGTGAAACAATACCAACGATGGCTTCCGCTTTTACGATCGTAAAAAATATTTCTTTTACTCTCGCTTTTTCTCCGGCACCGTAGTTATAACCAATTACCGGCTGCGAACCGGCTGCTATTCCGATGCATACGGAAACAACAATCTGGAAAACTTTCATTACGATTCCCACAACGGTAAGCGGTATATCAGCTCCATACTTGCTCTTGGCACCGTAGTACACAAGCACATTGTTCATAACTCCCATTATGACAACAATTGAAATCTGAGTAAGAAAACTGCTTATTCCTAAGGGCAGGAACCTGCCGATCATCTTCCCGGAAGGAATAAAACTCTTTGCAATTAGTTTCACGGACTTCGCGTGACTAATATATATGATACCGCAAATTGCCGTAACAATCTGACCTATAATAGTGGCAAGAGCAGCGCCTCTCATTCCCCAGCCAAGTACAAAAATAGCAATGGGGTCAAGAATAACGTTTATTACGCATCCTGCGAGAGTTGACAGCATAGCAAATTTAGGGCTCCCGTCTGCTCTTATGATTGAATTCAACCCATTTCCGACTACAAAAAAAGGTATTCCGATAATAATGTAGTTAAAGTACTCGTTTGCATATGGGAAATTGCTTTCTGTTGCTCCAAATGCGGTTAATATCTGCGTCTTTAATACAGCGAATAAAACCATCATGATTATTCCCATAGCTATAAGCAAAGTCACAGCGTTTCCGACGCTTTTTGTTGCGCTTTCAAGGTCTTTCTTCCCTTGGCAAAGACTTAGAAAAGCAGCGCATCCGTCACCGATAAGGAGTGCAATTGCCAATGAAATGATTGTTATCGGAAAGACAACATTTGTCGCGCCGTTACCCAAATAACCGATTCCACGGCCTATAAAAATCTGGTCAACGATATTGTAAAGCGCTGAGACAAGAAGGGACAGGATGCAGGGAATAGAAAATTTCAGGATAAGCTTTCCGATTCTTTCTTCAGCTAAATAATTGTTTGCATTTTGATTCATTTTTTACCTCCAAAAAAATACGCATGCAAAGGTCCTCACTTCACATGCGTACAGTTACAACCGGGCCACCAGGAAAAGGCGACCAAATATTATATTTTAATCTGTTTCACTTATATTTTATGGATTTCTCCGCTTTTACGTAATCGTGATTTTTCACAAATATTTCTCGTTTTAGCAAAATATCATGCGCGGATTTTGAACCCCCAACCCCGTCCCCCTGTGTCATTTTTCATTTACCTCTTGATTTTTTTATAAGGCATGTGTATAATGCACTCTGCAACTTGGTTGCAAAACAAACAAATATTTATGGGGGAGAATATATGCCTAGAAAATCTAGAACTCTAAGTTCAACGGGCATATATCATATCGTTCTTCGATCTGTTAATAAGCAGATCATCTTTGAGGAAGAGTCTGATTATAAAAAATTCCTTTACATTTTGTCAGATTACAAAAGGAAATACGATATTGAGATATATGCTTACTGTCTAATGGACAACCACATTCACATTTTACTTAATTCTGCACCGGATAAGCTTTCGCTTTTTTTCCTAAGTTTAGAAACGAAATTCGTGAAATGGTACAATAATAAATACAGACGGTCGGGACATCTTTTTCAGGACCGATTTCACAGCTTTGTTATCGAGGATAACGACGCTTTTCTTTCGGTGCTCTTTTACATCCACAACAATCCTGTAAAGGCAAACATTTGCAAATTTCAAACTGATTATCGTTGGAGCAGCGCAAATGCATATTATGGTCAGGAAAACCCAATCGTCAACACATCTTTTGCTTACGAAATCGTAGGAATAAAGGAGTCGCTCTTTAGATATTTTGCTACTCAAAACGGTTCAGCAGGCGACAGATTCTTTGAAAATGATCACAAAGAAAGATTGTTTTATTTAACAGATGAAAAAGCACTTGAAGTATATCATGCCGTAACAGGACTGCCTTCAACATCTGCTGCCGATAATCTTCCGAGAACTTTGCGCAATAACTTTATCCGCAAGCTGAGAAGAAAAGGTGTATCGTCAAAACAAGTTTCAAGACTTATGGGTGTTTCAGAATCCACTGTAAAAAGGATCAGCAGGTCGCCAAAATGACCCCCCAACCCCTGTCCCTGCCATGATCTTAATATCAACAAAGATCATAAAGGAATGCATTGTAAAAAGGGTGAAATGAACTTGACTTAATAAATATTATATATATATAATTCTTATGTCTTTCTTATCTAGTTTTCAGAAGGAGAATAACTCATGGCAAATAACCTGCAAGTATTCAAAGAGCTTAAAAAAAATATACTTTCTTTTCCGATATGGTCACTACTTTCCATATTTATTGTTGCTTTCATTGCCCATGGCAGTATGATCTTTTCAAATGTAATCGGAATCGATACCGAAGCAGCAATTTTAGGAATTGAAGCCTATGACGGACAAGGAAGGCAAGGTATCCTGTGGATCAGAAATCTTTTGGGAATGACCAAATTTAACCTCTGGCTTACTAATTCTCTGACCTTCTTTTTGTTAATTTTTGTGCCCCTTTTCTTTTTTGCAGCCATAATGATTCAGAAAAAAGAACTTAAAAATCTCCTGTTCCCATTTTGTATTATATTCATAGTATCACCTTACTGGGCATGCCAGTTGTACTTCTTAAGTCAAAGTGTCCCAGTACTTATTTCTTTATTATTAATCCCTTTGATCGATATCTTGATAAGGTTATCAATAAACAGCAAAGTACCCGAAAAAATATGCCTGTTGCTTTTAAGTTCAGCACTGTTTCAGTTGGTAGTAAGCACTTATCAGCTTAACATGATCATTTATGTGACATATGTATGCTGCACATTTGCGATTGCTTCTCTTCATGAAAAAGAATCCTTTAAGAAACAGATCATATTTCTTGCTACCCAGGCTGTATTTGTTATAGCAGGTTTTGTGATATACGAGGCCATTACAGCATTATTCTATTCTCAATACTCCTCTTACCTCACAGAACAGATCATTTGGGCACAAGTAGGGATCAAGATGGGAATCCTGAATATTTTGCGCGTGATCAAAGCTGTTTTAAAAGGATCAGAGTTATATAGTTTTCTGTATGTACCGCTATGTCTGATTACCTTTGCCCTTACTGTCATCAACTGCTTTAAAACGCGAGAAAAAATATCTCAATATTTACTACCTGTTTTATGCGAATTATTTGTATTTGCTTCACCGTTTTTCTTTGTCCTTTTATTCGGAAGCGAAGTAAGCCCACGAATGAGATATATTTTTCCAATTACTGAAGCACTTGTACTTCTATTTTGTTATTCGGAATTTATCTTCTTTTTTGATAAATGTCGTAGTATAAAACGAGTAACGATCTTTAAGTCGGTTCTCATAATAGCTTCCTGCATCCTGTTGTTTATTGACTCCATGAAAGGACTCAATTACACGACACGTTTGTACTACACCAATGAATATAGATTTGATCAAGAAAAACTAATTGCCAAAGATCTGAAAAAAGATCTCGATCAGTTCTTTATAGATAACAATCTTCCCGAGGACGAAAGAAACCAAGTTGTATTTCTTGGGGATGTAAATATAACTTACAACGATATGTGCCTACCCGGCTATGCCACCATAGGAAGCTCCTCTATAAACTGGGACTCAAACAGAATCCTAAGAGGACGTATATATAAGTTTTTAAAGACCTGCGGATATCCTATCGGAGATGCACCATACTTCTCCGATGGCGCTACCATTGCCTTCAGATACTACTTTGACGAATACTTCGGTGCAAAAGTTGATGCAATGCCTGCATACCCTTATGATGGATATATCTCAGAAGTACGCGATGATGAACTGGGGCTATATTATTACATAGTTAAACTTGGTAATAACTGGAGGAAACCTGAACTACTCCCTCCTGAATAAGGATAAATGACGCCTGGTGTCAAAATTACTTTCTTTTATAGGTTCTACTGGACCCCCGGAGACGGGGGTGCTGTGTCATTTATCTAGAATATACACTTCGGATTCGAAGGTTTCGCTGCCATCGCTTTTGCTGTAGAAAGAATCGTGGTCATACTTCATTCCCAGTTTTTTCATTACAGCGGCGCTCCCAGTATTGGCCTTTGCGCATTCCCCTTCAAATGAATGCGCTCCGTAAGTCCTTACCGCGTGATCCATCATCGCTTTTATACCCTCCGTCGTATAACCCTTTCCCCAATCCTCGTATCTGTTAACATAGGAAAGTGTCCACACGTCCCTTGATTTATCGTGGTTTAAAGCGTATATTCCAACTGCATGCCCGTCATTTTTCGCCGTAACAAGCATCAGTATATTAACCTTTGAATTTGGATCCTTTTTCGGCAGCCAGAAAAGCGTTTCTTCCGGGTTTTTACACGCTGATCCCATAAGATACTTATAAACTCTCTCATCCATATCCCAGGCAGCCATCGCCTTGTAATCGTTCGGCATCAGCCGCCTTAAGATCAGCCTTTCTGTCTCTACCGTTTCTTCGTTTAACGTTATCCAGTACCGCTTTTCCTTCGCACCGGTTTCCGAGGCGACCTCCGACTCAAAAACGCCGCCATTATTAATGATCGACTTTTCACTTCCGTAATTGTCCGAATCGCAGACCATCAAAACCTTATTAATTCCAAGATTTCTGCACTCTTCCAGCGCAAGCCCAATCATAGCCGTTGCGTATCCTTTTCGTCTTTCAGACGGCCTTATTCCGTCGCCGATATGACCGCCTGTCAGATAATTATTCCCGTTCAGATAATGCCGTATATTAACAGCCCCGACCAGCCTGTCACAGTCTAAATCCAGACAAAAAAAGGTAGAGTCCGGCACCAATCCATCTTTTTCTTCCTTTACTTCAAGCTCCTCAAGGTATTTATCAAAGTCATGAGGATCATTCTTAAAAATTGCCCAGGGTGAATGGTTCGTATTATTTACTTCGATATCTGTCTTCCATTCATCAAGCATCTCGATGAGCTTATCTTTATATTCATAACTCATCTTGACGAGCTTTACATTAAGCTTTTTCCTATTCAAAACCGGTCTCCTTTTTAAATGAACCCCCGGGACGGGGTTGGGGTGTCATTATCAGACGATGCAAAAAGTATTCTGACAATGAACCCCCACCCCCGTCCCCCTGTGTCAAAATCATAAGCAGCTGATTTCGATAGATTCACTTGAGCCAAGCTTCGGCGCTTCCACCAAAAGAGTAACATCCCCGCTTTCGTAGCCGGACCTTACTATAGCCATAGCGCGTCCTTTGTAGGTCTTTGTTTTACCCTCTTTATAGTTTTCGTCTGTGATGGGATTTCCAGATCCAAATCCCGAAAGAAGAGCCACATCACAACGTTTTCCTTCACTCGTTACCTTTTCGATTTCAAGGCATCCCTCTATTTCCACCTCGGCATCGGGCACAAGACGTCCCTCGGAATCTACAACCTCGATTCCCACATAAGAAGCGTCATGTCCATTAGCCTTTAGAATAGTCTTTTCAGGCACAAGTCTTATTCCTACGGCATCACCGACGGTTACAAGTTCATCTCTTGATACTTCCCGTCCACTGCAGTAGCTTATTGCCTCAACCTTTCCCGCTTCGTATACAGTCTCAAACCTTGCGCAATACGGCATTGGCATCCTTTTTCCCTTATAATCAAACTGGTTTTCTCTTTCAAAGTTAACCGGCTTTCTTCCGATGCTCTTTCCGTTTACAAGTACTTCAACCTCTTCGGCGCCTGACACTACGACAATCTCAATATTCTTTCCCTCAGATCCCTTATAGCTCCAGCTTCTCCTAAAATCAGGAAATCCCCACATGGAAGTCAATTCATTTTTATCAAACACATCAGGATGCATCGTAAAAAGCTTCGTTTCTCCGTTTCCAAAAACTACGCTCCTGTACTCTCCCTGAGGCCTTACTTCCCCGTTTATATCAAAGTCCGCATCATTAGCCAGTCTCCATGGGAAGTGGGTAGCCTTCCATGGCATAAGCTCCCAATGATCCTTAGGTGCTTTCGGATCGCTCGGATCAAAATAAGCCGATTTTCCGATTCCCGCTTCGCCCAAATAATCCCAGGCCGTCCAGGTAAACTCGCCGATACAGTAATCTCTCTTTAAAACCTCCGGCCAGCGAAATCCTACTTCTCTCGGGAAGTTCTCGCTTCCGAGAATTACCCTCTCCGGGTACAGCTCATGATCTCTCTCGTAGAGATCTTCCATATAATTGTATCCGACAACATCAAGAGAATTTGCAAAGCTTTCTGTATTCTTCTCCCAGAAATCTGCCCCAGAATTGTCCGACGCGTTCTGATTCTGGTTTTGTCCCTTTGCCAATAAATCGTCAAGTCCGGCCCAAAGAGAGCAGATACCGTTGCTTACAGGCCTTGAAGGGTCAAGTTCTTTTATCTTGCGGGCAAGAGCGTCCGCCAGCATATATCCGTCTCCAACGCCGCCTCTTTCCGGGATTTCATTTCCCGTAGACCACATAATAACCGATGGATGTATCCGGTCTCTTTTTACAAATGCAGTAAGATCCTTTTCCCAATCCGTATCAAAGAATTGATGATAATCTCCGCCACGCTTTCCGATACCCCAAGCATCAAAAGCCTCATCGAAGATATACATTCCTTCCCTGTCGCAGGCTTCTACCAAAGCCGCTGACGGCGGGTTGTGAGCCGTACGGATGGCATTAAATCCTACCTCTTTAAGTTTTCTGACCTTACGGGCCTCCGCTTCGTATAATGAAACCGCTCCGAGAAGTCCGTTATCATGGTGCACGCAGCCCCCTTTAAGTTTTACGGTCTTACTATTAATCTGAAGGCCTCGTATAGAATCCGCCGAAATCGTGCGTATTCCGAAAAGTACAATCTCTTCATCAATCTGCGTTGTCTCGTCTATTGCCTCACTGCGAACGAGATGTGTTCTGAATACGCCAAGATCCTTTACAGACACCTTAACCTGATATAAATTTGGCTCATCGGTATCCCACAGCTTCGGATTCTTTACATTTAGAACAACCTTTGCAAAAGCTGTTTTGCAGCCGCCTACCTGCAGTACCTGCTTAGCAGATGCTACCGGCTCGCCTTGGAGAGCGGCACTTCCAAAGCTTTCTCTTCCCATATCCTCATACAGGGATACCGTAACTTCTGCTATATGATTAAGTGTTGTATCGTTTTTAACCTCTACTTCTCCCTCTGTAAAAGCATATCCGTTGGTTACTTCCTTGGTCCTTAAATAGATTCCGTCCGGCACAATATGAACCTTCGATCCATGAAGTAAGCTGACGCTTCTGTAAAGTCCTGAGCCCGTATACCATCTTGAGGCAGGTTGCATTGAAGTATTAAGGTTTACCGTGATCCTGTTTTCCTCACCAAAGGTTACATAATTAGTTATATCAACCGTAAAGGGAGCGTATCCGTAATGGCATCCGCCGACCCTGCTTCCGTTAATATCTACGACAGCATTCATCATTGCGCCGTCGAATGAAAGGATTACGCTGTCATTTTCCCATTCTTTTGGAATAAGTACATACTTTGTGTAATTTGTCTCCCCGCCTGTAAAATATCCGGAATCAGATCCCGCCGGTGCGCTTTCAGATACCGCTGTATCCAGCATCCCGTCATGAGGCAGGTTTACGACCTCCCCCGGATTGCTGTCAAGAATCCCTACAGAATCTAGAAGTCCCCTTCTGAATGTCCAATTATCATCAATTAATGTTTTTCTCATATCTGCCCTTCCCTAAAATGACCCCCCGGGACGGAGTTGGGGTGTCATTATCAGACTATATCCAAACTATTCTGAAAATGAACCCCCAACTCCGTCCCCCTGTGTCAAAATTTATAGGTATATTATAAGCCCCACGCAACTGATTGTAAAAACATATCTGATGCGTAGGGCTTATAAATAGGGTCAGTTTTTTTATTCTGTTTTAAGCCTCTTTACGAAGTAATCTTGCCGCCTCTACCATATTGACAAGACTGTGCCTGGTCTCCTCCTCGCCTCTCGTCTTCAAACCGCAGTCCGGATTTACCCAGAGCTTTTCTGCCGGTACTTTCTCAAGCATCTTTTTAAGCGCTCCCAGGATTTCCTGCGTTGAAGGAATTCTTGGAGAGTGGATATCGTACACTCCGGGACCTGTCTCAGTCTCAAAATTATACTTTTTCAGCGCATCTAAAATAAGCAGATCTGACCTCGATGCCTCAAATGTAATAACATCAGCATCCATATTGTCAATGGCAGGAATAATATCCGTGAATTCGCTGTAGCACATATGTGTATGGATCTGAGTCTCTTTCTTTACACCGCTGTGGACCAGGCGGAATGCAGGGATAACGAAATCAAGATACTCGCTGTTCCAATCGGACTTCCTCAAAGGAAGCTTCTCTCTAAGTGCAGCCTCATCGATTTGGATGATCTTAATTCCGTTTGCTTCAAGATCAAGCACCTCATCTCTGATAGCCAAAGCGATCTGTGTCATTGATTCCTTTATACTGATATCCTCTCTCGGGAAAGACCAGTTAAGTATGGTCACAGGGCCGGTCAGCATCCCCTTTACAGGAAGCTTCGTCAACGACTGCGCATACACAGACCATTCCACCGTGATAGGTTTTTTACGGCTCACATCACCCCAGATAATGGGCGGCTTAACACACCTTGTTCCGTAGGACTGAACCCAGGCTTTTTCCGTAAAAAGATATCCTGACAGGGACTCACCGAAGTACTCAACCATATCGTTTCGCTCATACTCTCCGTGAACAAGCACGTCCAGTCCTACACCTTCCTGCCACTCGATGGCACGCTTTATCTTTTCGCGGTTAAACTCCTTATAGCTGTCTAAAGAAATCTCGCCTTTTCTGTAGGATGAACGGTTCTTTTTAACATCAGCCGTCTGCGGAAACGAACCGATGGTTGTCGTAGGATACTTTGGCAGTTTAAGGTAATCCTTCTGAATCTGCTGCCTTACCTTCCTCTCGGGAAGCCTTACATAATCACTCTCTTTTATCTTAGAAATACGTTCTTTAACCTCCGCATCCTCGCAATCTCTTCCTTCCCTGAAAAGCTGCAGATTCTTCCTATAAGCATCAGCATTCTCCCTGTTCTCATCCTCAACAAGGTCGGCGAGTTCCTTAAGTTCGACCAGCTTTTCCAAAGCAAACGCAAAATGCTTTTTATACTCAGGCAAAAGCTTATCCTCCCCATCAAGGGTAAAGGGAACATGAAGCAGCGAACATGATGTGGAAAGAACAGTATTTATCCCCTGCGTCTTTAAGTGATCAAGCACATTAAGTGTCTTGGTATAATCATTTTTCCAGATGTTCTTGCCGTTTACAAGTCCCGCAAAAAGCGTTTTTTCCTTCGGAAATCCATTCTTTTTGATTAGTTCAAGCGTCTTTTTTCCCTCTATAAAATCAAGCCCGATTCCGTCAAAAGGCATGCTTATCAGCTCGTCATAAATATCTCTCACATCTCCGAAATATGTCTGGAGCAGAATTTTCACGTCCTTCTTGTCTGCCAGGATTTTCTCGTATAAAGAGGTAAAAAATCTCTTATCCGTTTCATCAAGGTTCCTGACAAGAGCCGGCTCTTCAAACTGGATCCACTCAGCTCCCCTTTCCCTTAATCCGGCGATAATCCTTCGGTATACCCCACTCAAGTTCTCAAGGTAATCTTCGCGCTTCTTTGTTCCGGTGTATCTGCAAAGTGATAAAAGAGTATATGCTCCGATAACCGTTGGTTTTGTTCCTACTCCTAAGTCCTTAGCCTCCTGATACTCATCAAATACCTTTTCAGACGAAAGGCTGATCTTTGTATCATCCTCCAGCTCCGGCACTATATAATGATAATTCGTATTAAACCACTTCTTCATTGCGAGGGCTTTTACGTCTCTTCCCTCTTTTTGATACCCTCTTGCCATAGCAAAATACGTAGCCTTATCACTGAGAGAAAGCTCCCTGTATCTGGCGGGTACAATACCGCACATCACAGCTGTATCCAAAAGGCAGTCATAATATGAAAAATCGTTTGAAGATATAAAATCTATCCCCGCTTCTTTCTGGTATGAAAAATGCTGCGAGCGGAGATCCTTTGCGATAGCTTCAAGCTCCTTTTCCTCCATCTCCCCCTTGAAATATTTTTCCAATGCAAATTTTAATTCTCTGAAAGCTCCGATCCTGGGAAATCCGATTACTGATGTCAGCATAAATGTCTCCTCCTTTTTAGTTTTCCCTGTTGAATCGAGTATAAATCTGAATAAATCGGGGGTAAAATACAAAAAAATGTATATACTCCATAGATTTTACCTATGGTATATGCTATTATTTTCTTGATTTCTATGGTGCATCAGATATCATCCTACGCGATTTGTTGACAACATAAGCGCTTTACAAGTAAGAATACGGAGAACAAATATGACTTTAAAACAACTGCAGTACATCTCTGTAATTGCGGAAACCGGGAACATCACCGAAGCGGCAAAAAAGCTTTTTATCGCACAGCCAAGCCTGACCTCTGCGCTTCATGAACTGGAAAAAGAATACGGGATCACCATTTTTACCCGCGGCAGCAAGGGCGTGGAACTAACTCCGGAAGGGGATGAATTCTTAGGATATGCAAGACAGATCTTAGAGCAGGCAGGCCTGATGGATGAACGATATACCGGAAAGCAAAGAGGGAAGATGCGTTTTTGTGTTTCGGCGCAACATTACTCCTTTGCGGTAGAAGCCTTTGTAGAGCTTCTAAAAGAATACGGCGGAGATAAATACGAGTTTCATATGCGAGAAACGCAGACATACGAGATCATAAGTGATGTCGCACATCTGCGCAGTGAAATAGGAATTCTTTATTTAAACCCTTTTAATGAAACGATAATAAAAAAAGCTCTTAAAGACAACGAGCTCACATTTCACAAGCTCTTTACTGCAAAGCCCCATGTCTTTATCGGAAAAGACTCACCTCTGGCCAAAAAGCGCTCCCTTACGCTTGAAGACTTAAAGCCATATCCCAGGCTTTCGTATGAGCAAGGCAGCCACAATTCCTTTTACTTTTCCGAGGAGATACTAAGTACCGTGGATTGTGATAAAGAGATCGTGGTCTGCGACCGCGCCTCACTTTTTAATATGCTCATCGGTTTAAATGGCTACACCATCTGCAGCGGTGTGATAAACGAGGAATTAAACGGCCCAAATATCATCGCAAAGCCCCTCAAAGTTGAGGATCATATGGAGATTGGCTATATTCTGCCCGCTGCCTTCCCCTCAAGCCACCTTACCGAAAAATACATTAGCATCTTAAAGCGCCTCTTAAAATGAACCCCCAACCCCGTCCCCCTGTGTCATTTTTTTGACCCCCGGGGACGGAGGTGCTGTGTCATTAATAATTGTCAAGGAAGTGGTGTCTTACACCGTTTTGCTTGTATTCGATGACAGTGTCGAGGTTAACATTTTCTACACTTCTAAATATATTGGACTCTACAAAAGGATTGGTCTTTTTAAGCTCAGCAATAAGTTTCTTCGTCTCAAGCCTTTTCGAAGAAGTCGTTCCGTCCTCATGGCAGGTTGAGCAGGTCTCCGTAAAGTGGCACGCGCACTGCAAAAAGTGCAGATTGTTGTAATCTCTCCACGCGCAGATATCGCTCTCCCTCACAAGATAAAGGGGGCGTATAAGCTCCATCCCCTCGAAATTGGTACTGTGAAGCTTCGGCATCATAGTCTGGATCTGGGCTCCCTGGAGCATCCCCATAAGGATCGTCTCGATAACATCATCATAATGATGCCCAAGAGCGATCTTGTTGCAGCCAAGTTCCTTTGCCTTACTGTAAAGGTAACCTCGCCTCATCCTCGCGCAAAGATAGCAGGGATTCTTATCTATCGTATCAACCGCATCAAAAATATCGCTCTCAAAAATCGTAATCGGGATTCCCAGAGCCTTGGCATTACTCTCTATCAGCTTACGATTGTCGTCATTATATCCGGGATCCATGACGAGAAATTTCAGTTCAAAATTGCACTGTCTGTGTCTTTGGATCTCCTGAAAAAGCTTGGCCATAAGCATTGAGTCTTTTCCACCGGAAATACAAACGGCAATTCTATCCCCTTCTTCAATAAGCTTATATGTCTTGCAGGCTTTCGCAAATGGCGTAAAGATAGGCTTATGGAACTTCTTTCGGATACTCTCCTCTGCCTTGTGCTGTTTGTCATCGCCCTCATCCGCAAGAGAGGACCTGACATATCCGATATAACCGCCTGCCAGGCTGTAGCAATCTCTTCCGTCAAAGCAGGGGCGTCCCTCTAACCAATGGGTCTTACGGCCTACCTCGCAGTATAAAACAAGTTTCTTCTCCTTCGGGATCTTATCAATAACGCTGTAAGCTCCCTCTGCGTCATTTTCAAAATCCGCGGAGACAGCTCCGCCAATCATTCCATAGGCTCTAAGCCCCTCATCCCTGATATCGATCAGTTCAAAGGAGCCGGGCTCGAGGTTCTTTAGTTCTTCGTATGTAATTTCTTTCATTATGTAATGTCTTTCTATGCTTTCAATCTTGATCCGGAAAATGAACCCCCAACCCCGTCCCCCGGTGTCATTCCTGAGTGGGGTCGTACTCGAGGATGTCACCGGGCTGGCAGGAGAGTTCCTCGCAAATGGCTTCAAGAGTCGAGAAGCGGATTGCACTGATCTTGCCGGTCTTCATTTTGGAGAGGTTGACGTTACTGACCCCAACCTTCTCCGAAAGTTCCTTAAGGGATATTTTCCTGTCCGCCATCACACGGTCAAGTCTTAAAATAATCTTACCCATACAGCCACCCCCTTACAGAGTCTCGTCGGACTGGGTCTGAAGGAGTCTACCGTAATCCATAATGGTGTAAAGAGCCCAGGTAACAAGGCCTGCGACGGCTGCCGTTCCGAGGCCGGCCGTAAACGCGATAACAATATCAATCACTATAAGTGCGAAGAGAAGCTTCTTAAGTACTCTCTGCGTAAAGGGGCTGTCTTCCTTTCCGATTATATCAAATACAGAATAAAGCTGAAACATCGCTATCGCAAGCAAAACTACATTTAATCCCGCTGTAAGAAGAGTAAACCCAAGAGTTAAGCTGTAAGGCGTATCGCTTAAAGCCTTTTCAAGCGCCGGTATTGATGATTCTATTCTTTGATACTTCGTAATATCAAACGAATCCTTTGAGAATCTCAATAGATGAACATTTACGGGACCGACCTTTTTAGTGACATCGACGTCATTGGCACCTTCAATGCCCGCCTTAATTTGCTCGTTCATATTCGTCCTGTCAGCGATCATAACTATTGATGTGACGATAAGGATCATAGATGCCACTACACAAAGAATAAATACTATACGGGTTACTATTCCTGCCACATGACTGCTCTTTTTTATTCTATTCAATTTAATGTTTTCCTGGTTCATATTAACTCCTTATTCAATATCGTTTGTTATCGTTTACATAATGCCCGGTCTTTAGGATTATGTATACCAATTTGCACTATATGTCGCAAATTAAGCACTGATATCATTGTCAGATACCCTCTTCTATCCAAGGAATACCCCCGCCCAGACTGCGATCATTGCATCATATACTCCGTGTGCGATTATAAGAGAAAGGGTTGAACAATTCCTGATCTTAAGCTTAAAGAAGCAAAAGAGCGCTCCGATAAGTCCGGTCAAAACCATCTGTATCAGGCTCCCTCCGAAGATATGGAAAAGTCCGAATAAAGCTGAACTACAGATTACCGCAAGGAAATCCTTTCCGAAAAGGTTCTTAAATCTCTTAAAGATAAATCCGCGGAAAGCAAATTCCTCAACAAGTCCGACGCCGAGTATACAGTAAAGGAACTCCCAGACGTACTGCCATACATAAATATATTCCTTTCCGCTGTTTACATACTCGCCCAGCCCCAAAAGATGCGGAACAAGGGTAAGTACCAGGCTCATAAGTAATCCCAGGCCGGTTCCTATAAGGATCTGCAGTCCGATCTTACTCTTTTCAAAGCCAAGATCAGACAGCTTTTCTCTACTGGCGATCACCAAAACCACAGGCGCTATGGCGATGATCCAGTAGGCTGCGATAAAAGTAAACATCCTAACTGCTAAGGGCAGTCCCATCATCGCCATATTTAAGAATCTTGTGCATAAGACTCCGACCATAATCCCCGCGAAGCCTATGACCAAACTTACAATTTCTCTTTTTTTGCTCATCTTTACTCTCCGGTACGTTCCCCACCATAAAAAAATCCTGCGGCAGCTTGGAACATAAAACAAAACCAAAAGTTACATCTCAGCTGATGAGCAAAGTATATCTCTCAGAAAAACATTTGTCAATAATTATTTTACGTTTATCGTTAATATTTTTATATTTATATTATATTTTTTAATGTTTAAATCTTTAGATCTCCCTCTTTAACCCATCCGATCTTTTTAAATATCATATGAAAAACAAGTGATAAAACGGCAGGAAGTACAAAGGATACAAGCACAAGCCCCAGCCAGTCAAAAGCAGTGATAGAGGCCTTTGCCCCTGATGCCACGTCATTAACCCATCCCGTGTAGACGCCGATCTGGCCTACAAGTCCACAGGTTCCCATTCCCGAAGAGATAGCCGCACCGTTCATCTTCAGCTTAAAGATGCAGGTTGCGACAGGTCCTGTAATTGCCGAAGCGAGAGTGGGTGCAATCCACACTCTTGGGTTCTTTACGATATTTCCCATCTGAAGCATAGAGGTTCCAAGTCCTTGTGAGATGAGGCCTCCGAATCTGTTTTCCTTAAAGGAGATCACGGCAAATCCGATCATCTGTGCCGAGCAGCCCGCTACAGCAGCGCCTCCGGCAAGTCCGGTAAGTCCCAAAGCTGCGCAGATAGCGGCGGAAGATATAGGGAGAGTAAGGGCCATACCAACGATAACGGAAACAAGGATTCCCATCAAAAATGGCTGAAGATCCGTTGCCCACATTATAACCTTTCCAAGCCACATAGCTGCTTTTCCGAGTGGCGGAGCAATCAGCCAGGACAGCCCGATTCCGACTCCGATCGTTACAAGGGGCGTTACAAGAATATCAACCTTCGTTTCCTTTGAAACCAGCTTTCCTATCTCAGCTGAAATGATGGCGATTATAAGTACTGCTAAGGGTCCGCCGGCATCTCCCAGTGCGTTAGCCGCGAATCCAACGGTTATCATAGAAAAAAGAACAAGGGGCGGACATTTAAGCGCCGATCCGATCGCTACCGCCATAGCGGGTCCGCTCATAGCCATAGCAAGGCCGCCTACAGTGTATTCCTTCCCGCTTACCGTGGCCACAGTCTGCATCAAAAACGGGATCTTAAACTGTGTACCGATGGTGTTTATGATCGTTCCGATAAGCAGCGAGCAAAACAGTCCCTGCGCCATAGCCCCAAGGGCATCGATCCCGTATCTTTTAAGGGAAATCTCAATGTCTTTTTTCTTTAAAAATGCCTTAACCTTGTTCATGCCTTTCTTTCAAATCTCCTTTTTTAATCCTGTAACTTCCTGCGTATGCCCGGACCCGTCCTTTTCTTAACAGACCTTTTTCCGGCGCAGGAAAACAATGCACCTCCTATATAGTAACAAAAGGGACCTTCTTTCGAAAGTCCCTCTGATCAAAAACAATCAGTTCAAAACTATATTTTTTCTGCTGTATCTTACGCTTTCTTCTTTCCCCTTCTGCTTAAGACGATACTCTGAAGCAGGATGAAGAAGCAAAGCATACCGCCTGTCGTAATGCTCTGCCACCAGGGATCGTTAAATCCGCTGGATACTACGATCTTCTTTATTGTGGTAAGGGTAAGGGTTCCGAAAAGAGTTCCGATAACATTACCCACACCGCCCGTAAGAGGCGTTCCGCCGATGATGGACGAGGCGATAGCGTTCATCTCCATTCCCGCAGCGTTTGTAGCGTTTCCTGCTCCCGTGTGCATTAAAAATACGTATCCCGAGATACCGCTTAAAAGGCCGCTTAAGATATAGCTCATAAACCTTGTACGCTTTACATTTATACCCAGCATCAGCGCGCTTGTCTGGTTTCCGCCCATAGCGTAGAAATGGCGTCCCAAAGGCATAAACTTTAAGATCACAAAGATCACTGCTACGCAGACAAAGGCTACGATCACGCCAAGCTCTATCCTCGCCGGAACGAGGTTTCCGTTTTTGGCTACATATCCAAGCCAGGGTATCTCGATCTTGGTATCCTTAAGAGCGTTGAAAACTGCATGGTCAGCCTTTTGAGGATTTACGGAAAGGATCGTCGTCATACCTCTCGCAAAGAACATTCCCGCCAAAGTTACGATAAAGGGCTGGATGTCCAAGAAGCTAATAAGAAATCCCTGAACAAGTCCGAAAGCAAGTCCGATTCCCAGTGCAAGAAGTATCGATACAAAAAGGTTTCCACCCCTGTTTAGATACAGTACGCAGCTCATTACCACCAATGAGGTCACAGCGCCTACGCTTATATCGATCCCGCCGCCTATCATTACGATGGTCAGACCGCAGGATACGATGAGAAGGCTGGCGTTGTCGTTAAGCATATCGAATATCTGCTGCGCATGTAAGAAGCCGCCCTGCAAAAAAATCATTGCAAAAAGATACATAACAAGGAAAATGCAGATTGTTATGGACATGAGCAGCTGTGTATCCGTAAGAGGCTCTTTACGTTTAAAAATGTTTTTACCCATATTATTCCGCCCCCTTTACAACTGCTTTTTTCTCTTTGTTAAATACTTTAGAAGCAAATTTACTAAACTTCGCCTTAACCACCGGTGATCCGATGACAACGAGAAGTATTATAACGATTGCCTTGTATGCCTTTACGTCCGTTGAAGAAACCTTCATGGCGTAGAGGGTGATGGTGAGCATCTGGATTACGTAGGCTCCGATGATACTTCCGCCGATCTTGAACTTACCGCCGCCTAAGCTGTTTCCGCCGATGGCTACCGCAAGGATCGTATCCATTTCAACATCCAGAAGAAGGGTTTCATGGTTTATAAGTCCTAATCTGCTTACTCCGATGCTTCCCGCTACTGCTACGCAAACTCCGAGGATCACAAAGGACAGGAGCTTTATAAATGTCGAATTGATTCCGTTAAGTCTTGCGGCGCTTCCGTTTATTCCAACCGACTGTGTAAAGAGCTCCAGGGATGTGAAGTGGAAAAGGAGCCTGAAAAGGATCGCCATAAGTACAACGATGAGTACCGGTGTAGGGATCGGGATTCCCGGGATAAAGCTTCCGATGGCGTTTATAATGGGGCTTGAAACCGTAGGGGTTGCACCGCCGTTTATCCAGTACGCGATGGAACGTCCGCAGGTATAAAGTATCAAGGTCGCGATCATGGGCTGGATCTTAAACACCGCTACAAGTGTTCCGTTGAAGGATGCGAAGAGAACAGCCACAATGCAGGCTGCCACAAAAGCCGCCACAACAAGTCCACCGTGGATATTTCCTCCCGAGGACTTAAGTACTTTTACAAACACGCTTCCGGCGATGGCTGCTGCCGCGCCGACTGAAATATCCTGTCCTCCGCAGGCCGCGGTTACAAGGGTCATACCCATCGCAAGTATCGCAAGCTCGCTGGCTCCGTTGATGATACTGATAAGGTTACCGGCAAGTACCATATTGCCGTCACTGTTATGAGCGATTCCGATGCTGAAAAAGCTCGGGTCTCTTATAAGGTTAAATATTACCAGCAGCAGGATCGCTATGATAGGGATTGTCAGCTGTCCGAGACCGCCGGAAAAAAATCTTTTTACATTTTTCTTCATCTTAAGCCTCTCCTCCCGCTATGGTCTTCATTACCTGGGCCTGGTTAAGATCCTTGCCCTTAAGCTCTCCCACAACGTGTCTGTCGCGCATTACGATAAGTCTTGAGCAGGTTCTTAGCATCTCCTCTACCTCCGAAGAGATAAAGGTTACGCTTACGCCTTCCTCCGCCAGCTTCAGTACAAGCTTTTGGATCTCAAGCTTCGTTCCTACGTCGATTCCTCTCGTGGGCTCATCCAGGATAAGATAATCAGGATGAGTAAGGAGCCATCTTGCAAGGATAACCTTTTGCTGGTTTCCTCCGCTTAAGGATCCTACTGGAGTTTCCCGGCTTGCTGTTTTTATATTGAGCGCCTTGATGTATTCATCGGCAAAAGCCTCCTGCTCGCTCCTGCTGATGGGCTTAAAGATTCCGTTCATAACCTGCAAAGCGAGGATTATATTCTCCCTTACGGAAAGCTCGGCGATTATACCGTCCCGCTTTCTGTCCTCCGCAAGATAGCCTATGCCGTGTTTCATAGCGTCTATGGGGTGGGTTATCTTAACGTTTTGTCCCTTTACCTTTACCGATCCGCCGGTTACTTTATCTGCTCCGAAGATAGCTCTTACGCTCTCGCTTCGTCCCGATCCCAAAAGTCCCGTAAAGCCGTTTACCTCGCCTCTGTTTATGGAGAAGTTAAAGGGCTTTGCATCGCTGCTTGAGAGATTCTCGGCTTCGTATAGAACTTCGTTAAAGTTCTCCTCATGAACATCGCTTTCGGAAAGATCGCTTAATTCATCAAGTTCCTTACCTATCATCTTCGCAACAAGCTCTACCTGGGGAAGGTCCTTTGTCAGATACTCGCCCACAAGCTCGCCGTTTCGAAGGACCGTTATCCTGTCGCTGACCTCGTAAACCTGCTCAAGGAAGTGGGTTACAAAGATTATTCCTACTCCTCTGCTCTTTAAATCCCGCATTAGCGTAAAGAGCATATTTACTTCCTTGTCATCGAGGGATGAGGTGGGCTCGTCGAGGATAAGGACCTTACAGTTCATATCAACGGCTCTTGCTATAGCAACCATCTGCTGAACCGCGAGGGAACAGCTTCCAAGCTGCTGTGAGCTTCTTGCCGGTATGCCGAGCCTCGTAAGGATCTCGTCCGCCCTTTTTTCCAGGGCTTTATGTTTAACCCATGCTCCCTTACCGCGGCCGATGAACATATTCTCGGAAACCGTAAGATTGGGGCATAGCGTTATTTCCTGATATACTGTGCTTATTCCCCCCTTTTGAGCGTCCTGAGGGGAGCGGATGCTTACCTTTTCCCCTTCTACGCTTATCTCCCCGCCATCCATCTGATATACACCCGTTAAGATCTTGATAAGGGTGGATTTACCGGCTCCGTTTTCCCCCATAAGGGCATGGATCTCGCCTTTTCTAAGAGTAAAATCAACATTGTTTAAAGCTCTGACCCCGGGAAACCTTTTATCTATGTGTCGCATCTGCAGCAAAGTATCTTCCTGCATCTTCATGTACCTCCTAAAAAGGCGCAGCCCGAGCTGCTTACATACAGCCAAGCTGCGCCATTTGGTCAGTTATTTTTATTATTCACCCAAACCGTAGGTGTCGATATCAGCCTGAGTAATGGTCTTTGCATCAAATCCCTTCTCTTCGTTGATGATCTTCTTTGCTGAATTGCTGGTCTTGCCCTGGATGAGATCTGAGATGATCTGTGCCTGGAAAGGTGAGCACTGTCCGTCGTAGTTCCACTTGCCTGCAAGGAGCTCTCTTAATGCCCACTTGTTGCAGTCAAATCCCATAACGATAACCTTGCCGTCTACACCGTGGGTGATACCTGCTTCGTCAAGCGCTGCAACTGCGCCCTTAGCCATACCATCGTTCTCAGCGTAGATTACGTTGAAGTCCTCGCCTGAGTTGATAACTGACTCTACGATCTTCTTAGCTTCTGCCTCGTCCCAGGTAGCGGTCTGCTGAACAACCTTGTTCATGGTTCCTGCTGCGAACTGAGCGTCAAGAGCACCGGTACGTCCGATCTGTGCGTCGGATCCCATAGCACCCTGGATGTGGATTACGTTGTAAGTGTCAAGCTTCTGGTCAAGGAGCCAGTTAACTGCGGTCTCACCTTCCTTAGCCATGTCAGATACAACTGCTGCCTCGTAGAGACTCTCGTCAACATCGATCATACGGTCAAAGAGATAAACCTTGATTCCGGCTTCCTGTGCCTTCTTTAAAACTTCATCCCAACCGGTGGTCTCTGCTGCAGAGATAAGTAAGTAGTCAACTCCTTCTGTGATGAATCCCTGTGCTGCCTGGAGCTGCTCGTCGTTCTTAAGGCTGTAAGCTGTCTTAAGCTCGTATCCGTTCTCAGCTGAGAAAACAGCTTCCATGTCTTTAACGTTTGCTTCACGGTATCCGGACTCTGAAGGGGGGTTGTTTACAACTCCGACCTTGATGGTTCCGGAACTCTTTCCTCCTGTTTTAGCTCCACATCCGCCGAGCAGACATGAGAAAGCCAAAACACCCACAAGTAACAATGCACCAAACTTTTTCATTACCTTGCTATCCTCCTTTTTGCAGCCGTTATCGGCTTATAGATAAAGGATAGACCATTTGGTTTTTCAGGTAAATAAAGGCATATTTTAAGTTGGTTGAATATTTTACTCTTTTTATTTTACATAATTTAAACCGGTTAAAAATTATTCTAAACAGGTTGATTTTGATTTTGCGCCCTGTACTCCGAGGGAGTCATCCCTACGTTTTTCTTAAAGATATAACTGAAATAATGGGCGTCGTTGTATCCCACCTCCCCCGCTATCTGCGAGCTTCTAAGGCCGGTATTTCGAAGCATCTCCTTTGCCTTTCCAAGCCTTAGGTAAATAAGATACTCCGTAAAAGTCTTTCCCGTTTGCTGCGAGAAGACGGTGGAGAATCTGCTGTTACTCATCCCGACGGCCCTTGCCACATCCTGAAGCATCAGATTGGGATCCGAAAACTTCGAGGACATAAACATTTTGGCCTCGTTTACTACACCGGGAGTCTGTTCATCCGCCTTTTCACCCATCTCACGAACCCCCAGTATAAGGGATTTTTCATCTTTCCTATCCGTAAGAAGATGCCTGATATGTCTCGCGCTCTTAAAGCTCTTGTAAATATCTTCGGGGCATCTTACGATATCTCCGATTCCCACCTTTGTTTCCGGTGCGTTCTCCCCTTCACCGCCATCTAATCTTTCTATCTCTCTTGTCATAGAGGTGGCAAAAGCGTAGGCTCTCTCCTCCACATCCTCCGGGCTGTCCCCCAGGACGAGGAATCTTGTTCCCGTTCTTCCGGGGCAGGCAAGGACCATCCCACCGCTTCTCTCCGAGAGCTGCTCCGCCGCCTGCTGCCCTTTCTCCGTAGGGTTAAAGAGGGCGTCAATAACGGCGTAGTGCTTTGCCGGAACGGGGCACCCCATAGACCGGAGCTGGTTTATTACCTCTCCCGCTTCCTCCTCCTTGGCCTCATCCGAAAAGAGGGACGCGATGAGTTTTTCCTTTACAAGCTTTCCTCCCATCTCCATACGTGCCCTTAAGCTTGCGGCATGGAGAGATGCTTTTTTCTCCTCAGCAATCTGGGCGCTTACCTTATCGAGAACCTTTTTAAGTTCTTCCGCATTTATAGGCTTTAAGAGATATTCCCTTACTCCCAGGGCGATACACTGCCTCGCATACTCAAACTCGTCATATCCGCTTAAGACAACGATCCCTATCCAGGGCATCTGCGCCCTTAAGGTCTTGCAAAGCTCGATCCCGTCCATAAAGGGCATCTTGATATCCGTTATGACTATATCCGGGTTTGTATCTCTGATCATAGGAAGGGCCATCTCCCCGTCGGGAGCTTCACCCACAAGAACGTAGGGAGTTTCTTCCCATGGGAAGGATTCTCTTATACCCTCTCTGATAACGATTTCATCATCAGCCAGAAACACTTTCATTTTCGTAAATCTCCTCTCTCGTCCTTAAAGGCACTCTGAATGAAACAAGCGTACCTTCGCTGCTGCTTTCGATCTCAAGGCCGTCGGCCTGGTTGTAATAAAGCCTGATACGTAAATTTACGTTTACAAGTCCGAAGCCACCACCGCCCTCGCTTACCGTGGGCCGGCCGTTTTTCATCCTCTCGTTTAGATCAAGCAGCTGCTCCTTAGTCATTCCGCAGCCCGTATCCTTAACGCAAAACAAGAGGCTGTCTCCCTCTCTCTTTCCGCTGACGCTGATCTTTCCGCCCCCTCTTTTTATCTTTATTCCGTGGTAGAGCGCATTCTCGACAAGGGGCTGTAAAAGGAGCTTCAGTATATATATCTCTCCTAAATCGTCGGGAATATCTATCTCGTAGCTCATAATATCCCGGTATCTTGTCTGCTGTATCTTTAAGTATCCTTCGATATGCTTTTTCTCCTGGCTTATGGGGATCCAGTCGGCTCCCGAAGATAAGCTTATTCTGAAAAAGTTTGAAAGAGCGCTGGTAAGCTGAATAACCTCATCCTTCTCCCCCGCTTCCGCCTTCCAGACTATGGCATCAAGAGTATTGTAGAGAAAATGGGGATTTATCTGAGCCTGAAGGGTTCGCAGCTCTGCTTTTCTAAGGCTTTTCGCATCCCGGTTACTTTTTTCCATCATGCTCTTAAGCCTGTCCGCCATAATATTAACCTGAGTCGTAAGGTTCCGAAGCTCCGCTATATCCGTATCCGCAATTCTTCCCTCAAGGCTTCCGCCGGCTATGGACTTGGCAGCTTCCTCGAGCCTTTCGATGGGCTGTCTTACTGAAAGAGCCGTCGTCCTAACGGCCCGGTTTCTGATGATGAGGGCAACTATAACGGTAAGGACCTCAAACGCCGCGGTACAGATGACGATTATCCTCATACTTACGCTCATCCTTGCGGTAGATGTAATTTCCCCGGAAATGTATTCCTCCAGCATACTCGCAACAAGATTTGCTACATCCCGCACCTCCTCAAGCTGCTCCTCGCTTTGGACAACGGGAAGCTGTGCCTCGAAATTGTCCCTAATCCGGTCGACATAGTTTTCAAGAGTCCCCATAGTCCTCTCTGCAACGATGAGCGAAAGCCTGTTTTCCTCCCCGGTCTGGGATGAGATGGTCTCTATAGTCTCCTCGACGCTGCTGATAGTGACGTAGATATCGCTGCCGGCGAAGGTCTCCCTTCCGCTTACGATATTCCAGACCGTTCCGGGAATCTGCACCGAAACGACATTTTTAAGGCTTGTGATAGTCTCCATACGAAGGATGGAGCTGTGATATTTCCAGGCATAAACAAGCATCAAAACAAGGCTGATGATGATCGGTACCACAAGTACCAGCACCAGCCTGTGAGACAGAACGCTTATCTGCCCCAGAATACTTTTTTCTTTTTTAAGCTTCCCCATAGGCTCTGTCCCCGTAAGAGTCGTACAAAACTAATATCCCCTTGGCATTATCTGCGAAGTATCCTGTTCATCCGAAAAATAAACCTCCTCCGGATGGATCAGCTTTTCAACTTCTTCTCCGCTCTTTAGCTTAAGGGCTGTTTCCATTAAAGCTTTTCCTAATTTGGGAGTACATTCAACGACGCAGTTTATCTTGCCCTGTTTAAGAATATCGATGGCCTCCTGACCTCCGTCGATGGAAATGATAATAATATCCTTTCCCGGCTCAAAGCCCGCCTTTTCAATCTCCGGCAGGGCTCCTATGGTCATCTCGTCGTTGTGAGAAAATACCACGTCGATGGAATCTCCGTAGGTATCTATAAGATACCGCATGCACTCGGCACCGCGGCTTTTTAGGAAGTCCCCGTCTATACTCTCAAGCACGTTCATCCTCTCATCGGCTCCTATGGTGTCAAAAAAGCCCGCCTGTCTTTGCATCATAGGCGTAGAGTTTTCCGTGCCCGTAATCTCAACTATGTTTATCTGCTCAAGCCCCAGCTTGTCAGCCTTGCGAAGAAGATACTCCCCCGCCATCACGCCTTCGTTGTAAAAGTCAGCCCCTATAAGGCACGTGGTAAGATCCGACTTATCAGTGCTGATATCCCTGTCCACAAGTATCACGGGAATCCCGGCGTCCTTTGCCTCCTTAAGCACATTGTCCCAGCCATCCTCAACTATAGGCGAAAAGGCGATAACATCAACCTTATAGGCAATAAACCGCCTGATGGCCGCTATCTGGTTTTCCTGCTTTTGGTTAGCGTTTTCAAGCATCAGTCCAACCCCATAGTTTTCGGCCTGCTGCTCAATATCAAGCGTATTTCCTATACGCCAGGCGCTCTCCGTGCCTATCTGGCTAAATCCAAGCAAAAGCTTCGGATCCTTTGAGTCCTTTTCCGTGTTCCCGCAGCCTGTTATCCCCATAACAAGAAGCGCGGTAAAAAGAAGGACAGACATTTTTTTAATAAACATAGTTTTACCCCAAGAAAAGCCTTCTTTTACTACTATAAGTCCGTTTTTACTTTTTTTCTTTTTTCTTAAATATCTTTGACCTGAAAAGGATCAGGTTAAATACCAAAAATATACCAAATACCGCTGCCATACAGATAAACACCGCCTTATCGGAGGTAGGTGCGTATGAAGCAAGGAGCATTATCGGAAATCCGCAGATGATGGCGGGAAAATTTTGGTAAACAATGTTTTCCGACACCGGAGTCTCGAATTCCGGGTCCACCTCTCGAAGGAGGATGATACCGGTACTTGCAGTACCCGTAAGCATTCCAAACATCGCAAGGAACTGCTCATTGGCATACTCAGGGAACAGTCTGTCGCTGATAAACTTGATATAAAGAAATGTGACAAAAGCTCCCACAACACAAAGTATGCAAAGAACCCCGATATAGTTTGCGATAAGGTCTATCTGGATCGCTCCGATTCCCGCAACGATCATAATATCAAAGGCAAATCCTGAAATACGGTTTAAGAGGAAGTTGTTTATATAATCCCTCTTCATGATCCCCTTCTTGCGAAGAAATCCGATGATTGCCTTAAGCACAACGCCCATCAGCGCGCCGAAAAGGAAGTTGAAGCCGTAAACCGTGGACTTAAGTCCTCCTACAAGATTGCCCAAAACAAACATTATTCCGTAGGCGCCTGCGTAGCAGATGGCGATAAGTGCGATTTCCATTGTGATCTTGTCGATGGACTCGATCATAGGGATCTCGCCCTCTTCCTCTACGACTTCTCTGTTCAGCTCGTTAAGCTCCGTTCTGACAACGAGGTCACCCTTTCTTCTCTTGTAGTTAAGATAGATGACTCCCACGATACTTGCGCTTAAGAATCCAAAGGCCGCAATGGTAAGTCCAAAGCTCTTTCCGCCGGTTAAGCCATAGGTTTCATAGATGCTTCCGTAGTTGAGGGCCTGACCTGTTCCCTGGCCGTATCCAAAGCAAAGGAGCAGTCCCGATGCTTTTAAAAGCTTCGGTAAAAAGATGGCGGAGACGGTTGTGATCAAAAGACCTGCCAAAGCCTGTATCAAATATGTGTTTACCGTGGTAAAGCCTGTGTTTATAACATCTCTGGTACGGGTTTTGCTTTTACCCTTTGTCTTTCTGAGGGTCATTGCGATAAATCCAACCGCAAGGCAGTGGTAAGTAAGGATCTCAAGTATCTCTATGCCGCTCTTGTCGCTGCCTGCGCTGAATAACTGATGGTTAAAGAGATACTCTCCCGTGACGGCTTTTACTATCACAGAGATTATAAGCAGGATAATTCCTCCCAGCACCGATACCGGTACAAGAGATTTACTAAGAAATTTAACCTTTCTCTTGATAACACTGGCAACAATCATACTGCCGAGTATTGCCGCCGCAAGGAGTATAAACGACCATACTCCGCCATCACTGAAACTGCTTCCGCTTGACATTTTTGCATTCTCCTAAGCCTTGTATCTTTTTATAAGTAAATAATACAAAAATCCTGCAAATTTGCGATCACTGTTATGGATCTCGTAATGCGTTCCGTCCTTTGTCGAAAAAAGGAGATAACCCTGAAGTATTATATCATAAAGGGATATGTCGGATAAGTAAACCTCAGTATTTCCGACCTTTATGCGCGTAGGCGTAATAGACAGCCTTCCCCTGTCAACCTGCTCAGTGTTGTGGGCGGCATCAAAACGGTTAAGGATCTGGTCTTCGTCAAAGGCGAGCTCTTTATCAGGATCGGCATCGGGTAGATTTTCAATAAACTCTCTCTCCCACTTATCCCAGTCTCTTACGTTGTCAAAGGGAAGATCCTCTCCTATAAGCATTCCGTACTCGTCGTATTTGCCAGACAGCCCGCAGCTGCACCAAAACTTATCCCCCTTAGTCTTTAAGCTGTTAAGAGCCCTGCACTTAGGGCAGGCAACAAGCTCAAACTCCAGTCCCTCTGCAAGCCTTTTTCCTTTGTAGGCGATATGCCTTTTGCTGTTCCATTCGTAGGCGTCTTCGAAAAGGTCTCTGTTTATGGCGTCGTTAAACTCCTCCACGCTCATCTTCTTTAGGTCTTCGGGCTTGTAGATGTTTACGATCTCGCCCTCCATATAGCCTTTTCGCATAGTATATCCCCAGCGGGGGTGTGAAAAATATCCTCCGTGGAGTCTGTATGTGATAACGGGGACGTTAAATATCTTAAAAACCTTTGCAGTCGCGGGTTTTATGGAATCCGTAAGGCCGTTTCCGCACCTTAAGCCTTCGGCAAAGATACCGATGCTGTGGCCCGCTTTCAGGCGGCGTCCCATTTCCATTACCGTGCTTGCCGCAACGGATGCTTTTGTTCTTCCGATAGGATCGAAAACGGCCCGAAGAAGCCATGAAGAAAAGCCCGCTCTAAAGGTATGTTCACTCGCTACGTAGTAAATATACTCTTTAAAGCTGCAGCTTAGAAAAAGAAAATCAAGATTTGTGACATGATTGCACACGATTATAAAGGGGCCTTTTATGTCGTGCATTTTGCCCCTTTTAAAGTTGAATTTTAGTTTAATAAAAAGATGTGCTAACGGCTTAATGATCTCGTATAGAAATTTATGCCTTCTGTATCCCGAATTCATGCTGTCCCCGAGTCCCCTTAAATTTCACTTACGCCGCTACATTTTTCCACCACATCAATGGATCCGTCCGGATTGTAATTAAACTCCGCAACGCAAACACTTCTGTGGAAAAGGCTTCCTCCGGGAAGCTCTCCCGTATGGTAGAAAAGATAGTTATGTCCCTTGAATTCACAGATTCCCGGGTGATTTGTAAAGATATCTCCCTCTCCGGTTGCCATAAGTACTCCGCCGTATTTCCAGGGGCCGGTGGGACCTTTTGAAGTGGAGTAGGCAAGATGCTCGTTTTGCTCCCCAACAGCAAAAGCCGCATAAACCATATAGTAGAGGTCTCCCCTTTTGTAAAACCAGGGTCCTTCTCCGTATGATGTGCCGGTATCGTGGCTTCCTTTGTTGAAAGCCTCCTCAGTCATAGGTACCTTGCAAACTCCAATTTTCTCATCGTAGGAGATCATGTCCTCATTAAGAAGTACATACCTAAGCTCGGGGTTTCCAAAGTAAAGATATGCCTGTCCGTCATCGTCGATAAATACGGTGGGATCGATATCATTCCAGTCCGGTTCGTCAACAAGGGGGTGTCCCAGATCCTTAAAAGGACCTGTGGGTCTGTCAGATATACCTACTGCTATAGACATTCCACCGTCTTTTTTATGTACGGGGCAGTAAAGATAGAACTTTCCGTTTCTTTCAATGCACTGAGGCGCCCAGGCTCTTGCGTCAGCCCACTCAATGTCATCAAGCGAAAAGATCTTGCCGTGGTCTGTCCAGTTTACCATATCCTTTGTGGAGAAACATCTCCAGTCGTTCATAGTATAGAAATCGTTAACGAGCTCATCCTCATCATGAGTCGTATAAAGATATAATGTATCCCCATATACCATAGGTGCGGGGTCCGCCGTGTAGATAGAATCTGTGATAGGATTTTTAGAATACTTCATTTTGGAAATGCCCTCTCAAAAAAAACTAAAATTTTGAAAAAAGTTTTTAAAAAACTATTGACTTGGGGGTTACCCCCGGGTTTATAACATAATTGTAGAGATAAGAACCCTACTACTCTTATTCAATACAGTTCCCAGAAAACTGGTACCCCTATATTCTCTTAAACGCGAAGAAATATTGGTGGTACCTTTTTTCATTGTCGTAAAACCTGCTAAGCAGTACCACGGTCGTATCTTTTTCGGCGCCCGGATATTTCTCCCTAGCCTCTTTTTCAAAGCTCTTAAAAGCCGCCGCGCTTACCCTGGTCTTTCCCTGAAGATCGATTACCGCCCCCACTACCTTTGAAGCCGGGAAAACAACTCCGCCTTTAAGTCCGAGTAAGTCAAAATAAACCTTTTCGGTAAAAAGCGCCGCCCCTTCCGGAGGAATCTCAGGATTGTCCGTAAACATCCAGGAGCTTGTAAAATACTGGGTCATGGTCAGCGATTCTCGAAGGAGTTCATAGTATTTGCTCTTTCTATCGGTTACAAACGGAACCATCACCGTCTCGCCCACGTATGTCTCTGTAATCTCCCCCAGATGCTTCTGGGCATACCTTAAATGTATATACTCCGATCTTGTCATTGAAAGAAGCATCTGATATGCCTTTATCTTTTGCTCGTAGTACGCAAGCTGGATCTCCATTCCGTCCACAAGCTGGGGGAAATCCAGATCAAAGATTGCCTTCCTGGAATCTGACAAAGACAACCCTAAAGACTTATACTTCAAAATATCGATAATAAGCCCCACATCCCAATATCCGTACTCCCTGTATCCGTTATGCGGATTGATTCTCGGGGTTATAAGTCCGATATTCTCGTAATGCCTTAAAGTATCTCTTCCGATATTGAACATATCACATATGTCTTTTGTATTGAAATAATCTAAGATTTCTTTCACAAGAATCACCCATCATTTACTTGAGGAATCCGTTGATTATCTGTTCTTCCGCTTCCTCTTCCGTAAGCCCTAAGGTCATCAGCTTTATAAGCTGGTCGCCGGCAATCTTTCCGATGGCAGCCTCGTGCACAAGGGCAGCATCAACGCTGTTCGCCTCGAGTCCGGGCACAGCAAGGATCGTTCCCTTGTCCATTATTATGGCATCACACTCGGTATGTCCGGAGCACTCCGCATTTCCGGTAAGTACCGCGTCAAATTTCTGGTAAGAAGTATCTCTGGCAACAGATCTCGATACGACATCCGCGCTGGATCCATCTCCGTTTAAAGCCACTTTGTAAATGCTGACAGCTTTCTGGTCGCCATGGGTCATAAGCCTCTCTCTTACTACAAGGCTTGCCCTTGCAGCAAGTTCGGCTTTTGTAGTACGGGTAGTGTCATCCACGCCCTTTATCTGAACCATCTCCATCTCCATGGAGCTGTCTTCTTCCATATAAACCTCGGTTCCGGGGTTTAGGATTCTCTTTCCCGAACCGTTGCCGGAGCCGTAATGCTTTTCAACATATTTTACCTTTGCGCCCTTGCCCACGAAGAATCTGTGCAGTCCGTCATGCTCGGAGTCTCCCGGTCCGCAGTTGTCGATACCGCATCCTGCGACGATCACAACATCTGCGCCCTCACCGATATGGAAATCATTGTAGACTGTTTCCTTAAGGCCGCTCTGTGTCATGACAACCGGGATGTGCACGCTCTCGTTTTTCGTACCGGGTTTAATATTTATATCTATTCCGCTGACATCTGTCTTGGGAACGATCTCAATATTTGCGGTTGAGACTCTTCCCAAAGCTTCTCCGTTTGAACGGATATTGTAAGCTCCCTCGGGAACGGAATGAAGATCCGCAACTTCCTTAAGAAGCCTCTTTTGTATCTCATCAAGCTGAATCATTTTACTTCACCTCCCGCAGTCGCTCCTTTGTAGCAGGAAGGTATGGCGGATTCCGTACCGCTTAAAGAAGGGATTATCTCATCCCTGGGTCCCTGTGCAAAAAGCTTTCCGTTTTTGATAACAATGAGCTCGTCGGCAATGTTAAGTATGCGCTCCTGATGAGAGATGATGAGAATAGAGCTGTCCGCGATATTTTCCCGCATACCCTCGAAAACCTTTATAAGGTTCTGGAAGCTCCAAAGGTCGATTCCCGCTTCAGGCTCATCGAAGATTGAAAGCTTTGAGCCCCTTGCAAGGACTGTAGCTATCTCGATGCGCTTAAGCTCTCCACCGGAGAGGCTCGCATTTACCTCTCTGCCTATAT